>JBFFPW010000058.1:0-7614 GCA_041573815.1 Desulfuromonadales bacterium | reverse complement strand
TTTGGTTTCTGGATCGTCTTTTATACGCTGGCAGACTTCAAAACCATCAATTTCTGGCAGCATGATATCAAGCAGCACCAGGTCAGGTTTTTCTTCAGCGATTGCATCGAGAGCCTCCTGACCATTTGAAACGCCCCGAACATCATAACCCTTCGATGTCAGAAGAATGCTTTCAAGCTTCAACAAGCTCTCTTCATCTTCGACAATCAATATTTTCTGTTTGGCCACGGAAAGCTCCTTTCTTTTCAAAGCTATACCAACTCTGCGTTAATTACATTTGACAGATGCAATAATATCAACATCCTGTCATCCACCCTGCCAACCCCCTCGACAAAATCCCGATCTAAACCAGACAGAATTGTTGGGGGTGGTTCAATTTTATCAACAGGTACATTTACAACCTGATTAATACTATCGACAATGAATCCGGCCAAGCGTTCATTATCCTTACAGACAATAATCCTCGAAGCAGAACCCATTTCAACGGTACCGAGATTTAATCGTCTGTTCAGATCAAAAACCGGCACAATGATGCCACGTAATGAAATAATTCCACTGATGAAATCCGGAACCCGGGGAATATCAGTCACTTCACGTGGTTTTATAATTTCACTCACAGACTCTATCGACAGGGCGTATTCTTCATTTCCGAGAGAGAAGGTCAACCACTGCTCAACGTTGCCGTCAACAATTTCGTCTTCAGCAACGAGTGCCTGAAGATAATTCTCCGAGATAGAAAGGCTATCCTCCTGCTGAAAAGAGAAAAGAGCATCAAGCGGGTCAATCTCTTCATCCTCAACATTCTCGTTGTCGATACCTGCAGCTACGCTTTCAACAGCCGGCTCATCAACAACAGTATCGGCGGCAGCTATCGGCTCTTCAACATCAGGCGCAACCGGCGGTTCTTCAAAAACGGGCTCATCGATCGGTGCCCGTTCCTGCGGTTCGAACACATCGGCAGTCACCTGTTCTTTTTTTTGAACTGGTTTCTTTTTTTTGCTATTCGCTTTTTTTCGTATTTCTACAAGATCCATCAGTGAACGCTCTCGTTGTTTTCATTGCTTAATTCATGTCGAGTTCGGCCATAACTGCAGCCATCACCGTAGCATCAATTTCCAGGTTATCGCGGCCAAAGCCTTCCAGCAGCGCCAACGTCGCAGCATGATTTATCTTTCTGGGTATCCCGGTGGAATACTCATAGATAATCTCAATCGCCTCCGGCAGAAAAACACCAGCAGAGCCCCCGGCAATCGTCATACGACAATTGAGATAATCTCCTATTTCCTCTCGATCCAGCGGTTCCAGACTATATTGCATTCCGAAGCGTTGCCTTAACGGCTCATAAACCCGGTGAGCAAGTCGCTTGCGCAACTCAGGTTGCCCCATCAAAACAACACTGATCAGGTTCTGATCGTCCAGCTGGTAATTGGTCAACAGTCTTATCTCATCAAATGTTTCCTTGTGCGGAACCAGCTGAGCCTCATCTATGATCAGGACCGGGCAAATACCTTCTTCATACAGGGAGAAGAGACAACCACCAATCTGCTCAAGCAAATCGACCTTGTAGCGCGCCGGTTCATCGATACCGAGGCGTACTGCCAGCGACCGGAGGAACTCCATCGGCGAAAGCCTCGGATTGATCAGCAAAATGATTCGATAAGAATCATCCAGTTCATCAATCAAGGCCCGGGAAAGGGTTGTTTTCCCACAACCTATCTCACCGGTCAACAGAATGAGATCCCGTTCCTCAACAGCATAAACAAGACGCGAAAGGGCCTCTTTATGCTTACGGCTCAAATACATGAACCGCGGATCGGGTGTTTTACTGAACGGCTTATCCGTCAGCCCGTAAAAATCCTCATACATTGACGTTACTGTCTCCACGCAACGCTTCACCCATCAAACCACCGATATCGAGGACCAGAATTGTTTTCTGGTTGCCAAGATCGGCAGCTCCGGCGATGCCACGTACAAATGAGAGGGTATTGCCAAGCGACTTGATAACGACATCCTGCTGACCGAGAAGATCGTCAACGACGATACCAAGACGTTTTTCAGCAAGACCGACAACGGCAACGAAACAGCGATTATCGGTTTTCTCGGCTTCTTTAAGTTCAAAAATATCAGCCAACCGCAATAACGGCAGCGTGCTCTGACGCAATTCTATCACTTCTTTCTTCTCAATCGTTCTGATCGCAGACTCATCGATCATCAGCGTTTCCAGAACCGAATTGATCGGAATGGCGTAGGTTTTTTCGGCGACCTGGACGATCAGCGCTTTGATAATTGCCAGAGTGATCGGCAGAGTAATGGCGATAGACGTCCCTCTACCAACTTCGCTGTCGATCTCAATCATTCCGGAAAGTGCAGAAATGTTGTTTTTCACAACATCCATGCCCACACCCCGCCCGGAAAGCTCGCTCACTTCATCCCTGGTAGAAAACCCCGGGGAAAAAACAAGATCATTGATATCTTCCTTGCTGAGCTCCGCAGTGTTAGAAATCAAACCCTTACTGACCGCTTTTTTTCGAATCACCTCAGGATCGATCCCGCGGCCGTCATCCTTGATTTCTATAACAACATGGTTCCCTTTTTGAGAGGCCCAGAGACAGATCGTCGCTTGCTCAGCTTTACCGGCAGCCTTACGTTCAGCAGCTGATTCGATACCGTGATCTATGGCATTACGGATGATGTGCTGAAGAGGGTCAGAGAGATCTTCGACGATCAGTTTATCAAGCTCGGTGTCTGCCCCCTGGATATCCAGAGCGACCTTTTTATCCTGGGACTTGGCAACCTGTCGAACGATACGCAGCATTTTGTCAAAAATCTGGGCAATCGGAACCATCCGGACGTCCATAACGCCCTTTTGCAGATCTTCCAGCTTGCGCTCAAGTTCACGCGTAGCTTTTTGCATATTATTTACAACGTCGTCGCGACCTGTTGATTTCATGTGATCGACAATGTCAACAAAAGCACCCTTGGAAAGAACCAGCTCACCGACGATATTCATCAATTCATCAAGCTTGTCAATATCAACCCGGACTGTACGACTGATCGAACGAAGACTTCCACCGCTATCCTGTCCCGGAGCAACAACCTCGCTCTCAGAGTCGGGTAAAGGTTCCTGTTCGAATGAATCGACCTGGGAAGACTCTGCCTGAGCGCCACCAACAATAGATTCGACGCCGACTTCATCATCATCGACAAGATCAATGATATCGGCAACACTCTTCGAAGTTCCAAAAAGCAGCTGGAAAGCAATCCGTTCCGACAAGTCTCCAGTACAAGGCAAGGTGCTGATGACTTCACCGGCTGGCTTAAGAATGTCTGTAATAGCAGCCAGACCCTGATCAAAGTTGGAGAGATCAAAAGCAACTTTTACCCGAAAAAGATTATTTCCTTTCTTCAGGTTCTCAAGCAGACGATGTTCTTCATATTCTGTTAAAACATTGAGGATTTCCGGCTCGATATTGTAGCCAGAAAGCCCGGCATCGCCGCCTGTATTGCCAGCTAAAACATTTTCGATCCGTTTGATGACCGGGGTGATATCGCAGCTGAAGGATTCATCTTCACTTTTACCGTGAACCAGCTGGGTTAGAAATGAGAGCGATTCGAAGAGGATTTCTATTAATTCATCGTTTAATGCTATTTTGCCGAGGCGAAAATTATCGAGAAGGTTCTCCATGTGGTGGGCAAGGTCGGAGACATCCTGAAACCCGAACATCCCGGCCAACCCTTTGAGTGAATGGGCGCCACGAAAAATACTGTTGATGAGTTCAGGGTCTGATTCTCCCTTGTCAGAGGTGTCCCCCATGGTGACAAGATCGAGATTCAGTTTCTCGATGATCTCTTCTGCTTCACCGAGAAATTCTTTGAGCGCCTGTGAGGAAGTGTCGGTTGACAAAATAGCCTCCTAAACCAGATATTGTCGAATAAGCGCTTGTAATTCCTCGGGATTGAAAGGCTTAACCAGGTAAGCATCAGCCCCCAGAGAAAGACCCTTTTCGCGATCTTTCTCACTCCCCTCCGTGCTGATTATAAAAAGAGGCGTTTCCTTGTAGCTTGGATTATTCTTAATAAAACTTATCAGCTCCAGACCGTTGATGTCAGGCATGTTGATATCGGTGATGACCAGATCAACCTTTTCTCTCGGCAAGATACGTAGAGCCTCGAATCCGTTAGCGGCTTCAATCAGCTCATATTCACCCATCATCGAAATCGTCGATACAATCAACGACCGCATGGTCTGGGAATCTTCAGCTATCAGGATTTTTTTAGACACCGCTCCGGTCTCCATTACATAAGCATAAAATTATACAGCCTGACCACCCTTGAGTCGCCGTTCAATGAGCGCCCGCTCCATTGCCATTCCGGCCTGAGAGAGGAAAATTTCAAATGATTCCGTATCGCCTACCGGCTTATTTTCAGGAAGGTTGTCACCATAGATAATAGCGACGACATTTCCTTCACTCATGATCGGTCCAATAAAAATTTCCTGCGGACGCTCGCCACCAAGCTGCCCCACCAGGTAATGATCCCATTCACTTTCACCAAAAACAGTATGCTTCGGAGTCGGTTCGGCAAGAGCCTTGGAAAAAACGGAATCAACTGCCGACGGCACCTTTATCTGGCGAACAAGTTCATCCGCATTTCCTGCGGCTAAATCAAGCCCGAACTGCCCGAGGCCAACGACCTCATCACCTTTAACAAAAAAGATAACGGCCCGATTCATCAACTCACTGGCAAAACGGAGCACCAGAAGAATAATACCACCCCCAAGAGCTGGATTATTCAACTCCTGCAGCATGCCACCCAGAAGATGGATCCCCGGGGTTGGTTCAATCCTTGTTGGTTTGGCATCCAGCTCGACATCATTAACTTCTTTGAGCAACTCTGCGCCGAAGTGAATCCCTGTTGACTCAACTGTTGCGGCCGGCGGTACCGATTCAACCGCAGAAGAATCGACAAACTGGCCGATCTGCATCATCATATCGGCCAGAACCTGTTTCCCTTTATCATCGGAAAGCTGGCTCTTTTTTGGTTTCATAACCAGAGCCGAAAGGTTTAAAGGCCCCAGCTTCTGCTCAAGTTCAGGGGTGATCTGATCAGACATCAGCATCAGAACCAGATCGGGATATTTACCCTTGAGAGTTCGTGCGACCTCAACACCGCCGGAGATACCGCTACCATCCAGCTTTGGCATCACCAGGTCAATTAGTAAAAGAGGTGTCTCACCGGCGTCAACAGACACATCGACAGCCTTCAAATAGTCCTTTGATGATGTAAAAACGCTGACATCAAGATTCAACGTTCGTAACTGCCGAGCGATAACCTGGGCGGTCAATTGATCATCATCAACCAGGAACAGCGGCGGGCCGGTTATTTGAGCAGATCTGATATCCCCCTGTACGGCCTCATCTGCAACAGCCGCGGCAAGGTTCGTAGAAGATTCGTCGGCTGTAATCTCCCCCGCAAGCTCTTCACCAAGAAGCTCAACAAGGTCAACAATCGTCTCCTCATCCTCATCCTCAATGGGCTCACCCCGATGTTTCCTTTCATCGAGGATACGACTCCCCTCCATTGCCAGCCACTGGGGATTGAGACCCTGATCAAGCATCAGCTGCAACGGATTCACACTGCAGGAAGCCAACTCACTCGGCTCACCGAGTTCAAAAGAGAAGGTTCCTTCATTCCAGGCAAAAAAACCGTAAACGATCTTCTCGATCTGCTCTTTCGCGACCTCTTCGATCTTTTCAAGGGGGACGCCGAATTTCTCGGAAAGAATCTCGCCTATACGGGGAGGACTATCGGAGTTACGCTGAATAAACAATGCTTTTTTGAGGGTTTCAAGATCAACCAGCTTATGCTTGACAAGCATATCACCAAGATTAACCTTGCTGGAGCTGGTCATAGCACGAATAACCTGGCCTTCAAGGAAAGTAACTCTTCCTTCACGGCCAAGGCTTTCAAGGGTCAACACACCCGATTTGCGGCTGAGGCTTACGATCTGCAGTATTTCACCCAGACCAAGGTCCTCAAGATTTCCAACCAGACTCATTCCTGCTCCCGACAGCATCGCTTCCTACAAGGAGAAAACAACGCCTAAGAGGTGGATATTAAACAAGAAAATATATTATAACAGCAATCATCGCAAGTAAAGCAAATTAACCCGCCCTCTCCCGGTCTCGATATTGCACCCGGAACGGCACGCCAGCAAAGCCAAAGGCCTCTCTGAATTTATTGTTCAAGTACCTTTGATAGGAGAAATGAACGCCATCGGCCTTGTTAACAAAAATAACAAAGGTCGGCGGCCGAACGGCGGTCTGGGTCACATAAAAAAACTTGAGCCGTTTGCCGCGGTAGATTGCCGGCTGGTGTGCTTCAACGGCCTCCTGCATAACCTTATTCAGAGCGCTGGTTGATACCTTACGGTTAAACTCTACCGCCACGGTTTCAACCTCACCCATTATTTTCGCAACACGCTGACCAGTCAGGGCAGAAACAAACAGAATCGGTACCTCGCCGAGAAATTTAAAGCGGTGACGCAAATCTTTGACATAACCGCCCATGGTCGCGCCATCTTTCTCAACCAAATCCCACTTATTGACGACAAGAACGACCGCACGACCTTTTTCGTAAGCATACCCGGCAACCGTTAAATCCTGATCGGAAATACCCTGCTCAGCATCGACGACGGCCAAAACAACGTGCGCCCGCGCCATGGCTTTCAATGCCTGCACAACACTGAATTTCTCAAGCTTCTGGCTCACCTTGCCTTTGCGCCTGATGCCGGCCGTATCAATCAAAACGTAACGTTTTTTGTTGTAGGTGAACACCGAATCAACGCTATCACGCGTCGTTCCGGCAACCGGATTGGCAACGACCCGCTCTTTGCCGAGCAAGCGGTTCACCAGTGACGATTTGCCGACATTCGGTCGACCGATGATGGCAAGACGTGTTTCACCTTCGACCTCCTCAACAGTCTGCGACGCCGGTAAAAGCTCCATCACATGATCCATCAGATCATGAATACCGCGCCCATGTTCTGCTGAAAGCGGAAAAAGCTGATCGGTTCCGGTTTCATAGAACTCGGCAACCAGGCCCTCCTGACTGTCACCATCAATTTTGTTCACCACGTAAAGAACCGGTTTTTCAACCCGGCGCAACATATTGATGACCTCGATATCCGAAGGAGTCACCCCTTCCCGGCCGTCCATGACAAAAAGGATCAGGTCCGCCTCATCCATAGCAAGCTGCGACTGCTCCCGCATCTGGATCAGCAACCGATCTTCACTGACCGGCTCAAAGCCACCGGTATCGATCAAAGTAAACGGCTGATCATAACGGGTCACATCGGCATAATTACGATCACGGGTAACACCGGGAATATTTTCGACAATGGCACGACGTTCGCCGAGTATTCGGTTAAAAAGGGTCGACTTCCCGACATTGGGCCGACCGACTATAGCGACTAAAGGTGGCATAAACACATAATCCGCACTGAAAATAAAACGATAGACAAACCGATCAAATAGCCAGCGACAACCAACCGACTATCAAGCAAAACAAAAGGGATAGAACTTTAACCATCCTCGTAACCGAAACGCCGCAACT
>JBFFPW010000057.1:0-7692 GCA_041573815.1 Desulfuromonadales bacterium | reverse complement strand
TCAACATCAAGCAGTCCAAGGCCATTCGCCTCTTTGCGCCCCGACTCAACCCTGTCGGGATCGGCAAGCTTTCGGCCGAGCATCTGGAACCCGCCACAAACACCGACCACCCGTTTACCATCAGCGTGGAAGGTCCGAATGGCTTCAGCAAATCCGCTCTCACCGAGCCAGGCCAGATCATCCAGGCTGCTTTTAGTACCGGGCAGAACCAGCAGATCACAATCGGCAACCTGCTCCGGACTCACCAGATAATGCAGCTCAACATCGGGTTCAGCAGCCAGAGTGTCAAAATCGGTATAGTTGGATATTCGCGGTAAGCGGACCACACCGATGCGCAGCGCATCGGTCTTTGTCGGTAATCCTTTACGATCCAGGGCGACCGAATCCTCCTCCGGCAGGTTCAACTTGATCCACGGGATCACGCCAACCACCGGAACACCGGTCCGATCTTCAATTTGCCTCAGGCCATCTGCCAACAACTCCGGGTCACCGCGAAAACGATTAATAATCAGCCCTTTAACATTGGCGCGCTCCGCTGGTGACAACAACTCCAGGGTGCCGACCAGAGAAGCAAAAACACCCCCCCGGTCAATATCGGCGATCAATAAAATTGGCGCGTCGGCCATCGCCGCCGCCTTGAGATTGGTTATGTCATGCTGCTTCAGATTGATCTCGGCGATACTGCCGGCCCCTTCCAGAAGGATCAGTTCATGCTTTGCCGCCAGCCGCTGGTAGGCCGCCTCGACTTCGGAAAACAGTTCCTGCTTGCAGGCGTGATATTCGGCAACCGTCTTGTTACCTCGCGGCCGACCGAGAACCACGACCTGGCTGCCGGTATCGGAATTTGGCTTCAACAAAACCGGGTTCATATCAACATGTGGCTCCAGACCACAGGCGGTCGCCTGCAAGGCCTGGGCACGGCCGATCTCTCCACCTTCGGGAGTCACAGCTGAATTCAATGCCATATTCTGCGCCTTGAATGGTGCGACAGAAAGCCCCCTTTTTTTAAACAGCCGACAGAGTCCGGCGGTGACAATACTCTTGCCGACATCACTGCCGGTGCCGCCGATAAACAAGGCCTTTGCAGGAGAAAGGCCAAAGGTTAAAGGGTCAAGGTTTAAACCTTTTCCCTTTGATTTTGAATCATATCCCCGCGGCGTCACCATCCGTCCGGCTCTGTCAACCAGACTCTGACTATTGCCGATAATCACCAGGCTGAACATATCGATTTCATCGACACTGAACGTTGCCAATTCGCCAACAGCGATCGATTCTCCTGCACGGGTTGCATGGCGCACAATCCCGACCGGAGTCTGGGATGAGCGATGGCGGAGGATAATTTTACGGGCGGCATCAAGATGATCGGGGCGACCCTTGCTCCGCGGATTATACAGCGCAATAACAAAATCGGCCGAAGCAGCAGCCTCAAGGCGTTGGCGAATCAGGGGCCATGGCGTTAAAAGGTCAGAGAGGGAAATCACTGCGAAGTCATGCATCAGCGGTGCGCCGAGTCGCGCCGCCGCTGCCTGCACCGCCGAAACGGCCGGAACAATTTCAACTTCCGGACCGCCATCAGCGACCAGCTCAAGAACCAGACCGGCCATGCCA
Source organism: Desulfuromonadales bacterium (assembly GCA_041573815.1). Lineage (GTDB taxonomy): Bacteria > Desulfobacterota > Desulfuromonadia > Desulfuromonadales > UBA2294 > BM707. Next base: position 6,084 of record JBFFPW010000057.1, on the reverse strand, counting down.
TAAACACCGGCATCACCGCCGGAAACCAGGGCCACAGTTTTGCCCGCGGCGGCCAGCGCGATCGCTTCACGACAACGATCGACCTCCTGGCGCATTCCGGAAGAGACAACCTCTTTGCTTGCAAGAAGAGGTGTGACAAGATCGAGATAGGTCTGATAGCCAACGACAGTATCGGCACTTTCGAGTGCCTGTGCGGCAGCCGGCGTCAGGTGCTCCGGTCCACCAGGGCCGATACCGACAACAAACAATTTACCTGCTTTATTGGATTCCATAACAGTTTCTGACGTTCTAGCGAACAGATCCCTTCTCAGCAATAGCAATAGTGACATTACCGCGCTTCTGCTTTTCCAGAATCAGACGATCACTGCTGGCCGAAAGAACGGCGGCCGGCTCACAAACGCCCTTGGCTCCGACAGCCTCCTCGGCGTGTGGCGAGGGCGCGCTTGGCGTCTTGATTGAATTCAGCGCATCGGCCGAATGGAATTCAATCTCCAGATTTTCCCGGGTGGCATATTCGAGCAACCCTGCTTCGTCTCTTTTCGCATCAATGGTTGCCAGACAGACGATACTCTCCATGTTGAGACGAAGTCGGGCAAACTCTTCACGGACAACCGATTCAATCTCAGCACTTGAGGTATTGCGATTACAACCGATGCCGACAACCAGGTCACGCGGCCGCAACACCAGCACGTCGCCGCGCTGACTCCACTGACTCAAGTCATAGTGGGTTACAAAAACATACCCCTTGGCCGAAACCTTCATCCCTTCGCCCAGAGTCTCTATCAGGCTGACACCCGGGACGCCGGAAAAATACTCTGCGACCCGCTTGCAGCGATCGACCAGAACGATGCTCTGTTTCTCAAGCAACAAAGAATTCAGCTTCCGGATATTTTTGATGGGATCGACGACAAGCCCTTCCTTGCGAGCGACGTCATCCCAGGCCGGAAGTTTGTTGACATCGGTTGCCGTCGTAATAACCGCTTTACCACCAATGGCTCTGGCGGCGGCCCGGGCCAGATCATTGGCCCCGCCAAGATGTCCGGACAACAGACTGATGGCATGCTGACCTTTTTCGTCCATGACCACAACCGCCGGGTCGATCTCCTTGCCTTTGAGATGCGGGGCGAGGGCCCGGACAACGATACCGGTGGCCATAATACAGATCAGCCCGGAGTATTCGCTAAACAGCTGTGGCAACAGTTCAACCACCGGACACCTGAAAACCCGCTCATCAGTGGGCCGCGCGTACCTTTCGGGATAAAAAACCGTACTGTCAGGCAACGCCTGTCCAAGATCTCGCGCCCGCAGGACACCGGGACCGGTTATGGCAACAATGGCAATATTCATCTCAATACTCTCCGTTGAGTACAGATTCTCTGCAAACTATTTACCAGAGCGAAACCCGTGCGCGAATTTCGCATCATACAATTTCGATTTTTCCTTAACACCCTCTTGCCTTGCCGCCAGAGCCTCACCGACTATAATCAAAGCCTGGCGTGTCAAACCGGCCGCACTGACCTTTTCAGCGATGTCGGCCAGACTCCCTTCAATCACTTTCTCATCGGCCCAACTGGCGCGGCTAATGACAGCGACCGGTGTCGCCGGGGTGAAAGCACCACCCGCCAGGAGCTGATCGACAACCTTCTCCATCATGCCGACCGAGAGATAAAGACAGGTTGTGGCGCCAATGGCCGCAATTTTCGACAACTGTTCACGTTCCGGAACCGGTGTCCGCCCTTCAATGCGGGTCAGGATAACCGTCTGGCTGACACCCGGCAGTGTCAACTCCTGCCGAATGCTGGCGGCCGCCGCAAAGGCGGCGGTCACACCGGGGATGACGTCGTAATCAATGCCGTGTTCCTTAAGCATTTCCATCTGCTCCTGGATGGCACCATACAAAGAAGGATCACCGGTATGGAGACGGACAACCTTCTTGCCGGCCGCTGCAGCCGGAACCATGATGTCGATCGCTTCATCCAGAGTCAAAGAAGCGCTATCGTGGCATTCGGCTCCAGCTTTCAGGTCGGCCAGCAATTCACGATTCACTAACGACCCGGCATAGACAATAACATCGGCCTGGCAAAGAATCTTCTTACCCTTGACGGTAATCAAATCAGGATCACCCGGTCCAGCGCCAACAAAAACAACTTTCTTCTCAGACATCAGGAGACTCCCGCCGTACCAGAATCAGGGAGAGATAATCAAGATCATCCGCCTGCACCTCGGCCAGATCATGAACAATTTTTTCGCCCTCCAGGCCGAGGCGGCGCACATAAACAGAGTGCTGCGCCAATCCCTTTTTCAGCAAGATGGCCCGAATGCGGTCAAAGGCGCGATAAACCTTGAGCAATACCACGGTGCCGCCAGAGGAAAATGCCGCCTGCAATTTTTCATCGCTCACCGTTGCCGGAACAATCGTCAACAGATCATCACCGAGACCGAGCGGCAGTTGTGCCCGGCCGGCAGCGGCAAGGATTGAGGAGATGCCCGGGACAGTCGAAATTGCAACATCGGGGTAATTGCCCTGCAGTTCATGCTGCAGGTACAGAAAGGTCGAGTAAAGCATCGGGTCGCCGAGAGTCACAAAAGCGACCTTCTTGCCCTCGCGAACCAGAACGCTGATCTCGGCGGCGATCTCGCGCCAGGCATTGGCCATCTGCTCAGCCGGTTGACGCATCGGAAAGGTGCGCAGGAGAACCTGTTGTCGCTGCGGATCAAGATGCCCGGAAATAATCGAATGCGCAACGGACGAATCAGAACGATCACCGATCGGGGTCATAACAACGTCAGCCGACTGCAGCAACCGCACCCCCTTGAGGGTAATCAGCTCCGGATCACCCGGGCCAACGCCGATTGCAATCAGCTCACCAGGTGCTGTTGATAAGTTTTCAGAAGCCTGCGCCATCACGACTCTTTGACGGCGGCAAGTATGTAGACCGGGTTGTAAGCTTCAAACATCTTGTAATCGGTCAATGGCCGGGTCCGGGCGATATTAACGGTCGTGACTTCAACCTCATAACCGGCATTGTTGAAAAATTCGAGGGCCGACGTCAGGGTATCTAGGGTAATTGCATTCAAGACGATGCGGCCCGAGGCCGGCAGCCGCTTGTCGACAATCTGCAAAATATCCCAGAGGCGGCCGCCGCTACCACCAATAAAGACCCGATCCGGATCCGGCAGTTCATCGAGGCAGTCGGGCGCCACGCCCTCTACCAAAGTGACGTTGCGGGCGTTAAACTTCTTCAGGTTCTCCTTGATAAAACCCCGGCACTCCTCATTGCGCTCCACCGCCAGGATACGGCCGTTCGGAAGCAGATGATCGGCCTCAATACTGACCGAACCGGAACCGGCACCGATATCCCAGAGGGTCATATCATGTCGCAGCTTAAGCTTGGACAGGGTCACAACCCGGACCTCTTCCTTGGTAATCAACTTCTTCACTGTTGCAAACTGGTCATCCGGAATGCCGAGGGTCGGCACATAGTGATCGCCACCGGCCTCATACTGTTTGATCAGGATCAGGACATTAAGAGGTGCGGCATCGATATCAAGAAGCCCCTTGACGTCAGTCTCAATAATTTTCTCTTCATCAGCACCAAGGTTTTCACAGAGGTTGGCGGCGTAGCCGTCGCGACCCCGCTCGATCATTTCGGCGGCAATTGCTGCTGGGGTATTGGTCTCATCGGTTAAAACCGCCGCTTTGTCGTTGGCGACTATCCGGTCAACCGCCTCAGCCAGTCCACGGCCATGGGCCGAGACAAAAACGGTATCATCCCAGGGCTCCTTGATCTTGGCAAAGGCGTACTGAACGGATGTGACATTCGGAATAAATTCAAGCGAAGCAGCCGGCAGATTGCGCAACAGCAGTCGACCAATGCCGAAGAAAAGAGGATCTCCGGACGCCAGAACAACCGCTTTGCCGTTATTCTTCTTCAGCTGCTCAACAATTTCACTCAGGTTGTTGCCGATAGAAACCTTCTGACCGGCAAAGTCAGGGAAAAGATTCAACTGGCGATCGCCACCAATCAGAACCTCAGCCTGGCTGATCAGTTCTAACGCCCGACTGCCAAACCCTTCCTGCCCTTCAACCCCGGCACCGATAACATAAATTGATTTCATTGTTCCTGGTCCTTTTCCGTCTCAGGTCAATATTTCCCAATAACTGCATCATTATAATCGACCAACAATATATCCAGTGGTAAGCCGCCGGCCCAACTCCCAAGTTGCGGCAAGGCCTTACCGGCGACCAGGGCCGCGATAAACTCTGCCTCGGGCAGCGTCGTCACAACCTCACGCGCCGTATTGGCACACTCTATCTTTTCCACAACCGTTGCGTCAAGACCGGCCTCGCGACTCCAATCGGCCAATGTCGACAAATCAAGCTGCGATGAATGCACATGGGTCTGTTGATGGCCACAAGCCATCTTGAGCAGTTTGGCGAACTGGGCCGCCACCGTAATCAGCGGAACGCCTTTGCGATGGCAGGCTTCAAGAGCATATCCAACATGGTCGCCCATCATCACGAAAGCCTCTTCCGGCAGATCAATCTGTTTCTGTGCGACCTTCTCGCTGCTCCGACCGGTCACCAGCACCACCCGATCACTGCCGCCTGCCAGAGCGACATCAATAGCGACGTCAATAGTGTCCGTCCAGGCCCGATGTGATATCGGACGAACGATACCGGTGGTGCCGAGAATCGACAGGCCACCGATGATGCCGAGACGCTCATTCAGGGTTCTTTTTGCTCGCTCTTTGCCGTCCGGAATACTGATCGTCACCACAATCGGTGTGTCAGCAAAAACCGAGAGGATAGCCTCTTCGATCATTTGCCGCGGCACCGGATTAATCGCCGGTTCACCAATAGCGACCGGCAGCCCCGGCTTCGTCACTTTACCAACCCCGACCCCGGCCTCTATTTCAAGGTTACCGGTTTCCGACAGCGCAACCGTCGCGTGCACCTCAACTCCGTCGGTCACATCCGGATCATCACCGGCATCCTTGACAACAAAACAGCTCGCCTGCCTGTCGGCGATGGATTGTCCACGCACGGCAAAACGCGCCGTCACCCCGGCTGGCAGAGCAAGTTCAACCGAATCGACGACCCGTTGCTCCTTCAGCATTTGCACAGCACCGAGAGCGGCGGCGGCGGCACAGGCTCCGGTAGTGTAACCGGAACGTAATTTTTTCTTCTCAGCCGGCATTAAACCCTTTGCTTGACATCTTCAACCGTAAGAAGCCTGAGGATCTCTCTTCGAGCCTCACCAACGGTCAAGGGGATATGGTGCAGGTTGACATTATCCCGGGTCTTGAGGATATGCATCAGTTCGGCGATCAACGGCAGATGCAGCTTGGCCCGCTCCAGCACCTCGGCATCGCCAAACACCTCGTCAGGGCTACCGCAACGCAAGACCACTCCTTTTGACAGGATGGCAATCTTGCTCATAAATAGCGGCACCAGATCAACGACGTGAGTCGCCATGATCATGGTGATCCCCTTGTTGCGATTCAACTCTTCAAGCAGGTGCATCAACGAATGCACCCCCATCGGGTCAAGACCGGCGGTCGGTTCGTCAAGGATGATAATCTCCGGCTGCATGGCCAGGATGCCGGCGATACAGATCCGTTTCTTCTGACCATGCGACAGGGCATGCACCGATTTTCGGGCAAATTCCTGCATGTTGATCATATGCAGTGCCTCGTGCACCCGCTCCTTGATCTCTTCCGGCGGCAACCCCATGTTGGTCGGCCCGAAGGCGACATCCTCTTCGACGGTCGAGGCGAACAACTGGTCATCCGGATCCTGGAAAACGATGCCGATTTTGCTGAACACCTCCTGGTCCTCGACCTCACCGAGGGCCTTCCCCTGGAACAAAACCCGACCGAGCGACGGCTTGAACAGCCCGTTCAGATGGCGGATCAGGGTCGATTTGCCGCTGCCATTGGAGCCGAGCATAGCAACAAACTCGCCCTTTTCAATTTCAAGGTCGATACCGTTCAGAGCCGGAGTGCCATCTTCATAGGTGTAATGCAGATTTTCAATCTTCAGCATTGCTTATCCTTTAACGAACCATCCAGATAGCTGCC
>JBFFPW010000056.1:0-7708 GCA_041573815.1 Desulfuromonadales bacterium | reverse complement strand
GTCACATTGCAGGCATTATCGACGGCATAGATATCAACCCTTGCTTTAACGCTGCTGAAGATCGAGCCGGAATCGGTCTTCGTATTCACCAGCAGGTTCTTGCTGAGGTTGTTCTTGTATGGATAAATTCCTGAACAGCCGGTAATGAACAACAGGCACGCCAGAAGGAGAGCCGTATGTGTGGCAATTGTCTTCATCGCAGTTGATCCTCTATTTGGTTAAGTCAGGGCAACCGAGATTCTTACCCATGGTCCAGTTCTTGACGGCTGTGATCATGGTGTCAAAGCCCATCTTGGGCCCATAGAAATCGACCTTCGACTTTTTCTTGTTAATAGGAGTGGCATCGAGCACTAAGACATAGTGGCCGGCTGGCGGTTCTTCATAGACGGCCATAACGCCCTTCTCATGTTTTTCCTGTACGTGCAATTCAGCCCGGTTTTTATTGGCGACAACGGTCGGCGTATATTTGGTTACGATGTATTGGTAGCTGGTTCTGGTTTGTGAGGTTGTTTCGATACGAACATCAAGACATTTTGGGGCGTATTTTTTAAAAGTTTTACCGATGTCGGCCACTGAGCGATTCACTTCATAGGATTCGACCTTGGTCATGAAAGCACCGGCAGCCAAAGCCTGGCGAAATTCATCGGGTGTTTGCGGCATTTTGCCGATACAACCAGACATGATGAATGCAACAAGAACGAGACTGGATAACTTTAGGAAATTCATGATACCTCCTTCACTCAATTAAATATTATACGAATCTAACATGGTTCACAGGTGGATGCTATTGCTGTTGTTTAACCAGGCCCATTCTCGATCGACTCGAGGTTTTTCATTTGGGTTCGGGTGGTACTGATGGCCTGCTGTGAAGCTTTGTACGACGGATGGAATTGTCGGATCTGTGACCAGGTGTCGATTGCTGTCTGTAACTCACCGTTTCGATAGGCTATCAAGCCCTCATCGAGAAGTTTATCAGCACAACTTTTGATCTGTTGATTGATATCGTTCTGATTCCTGATGATTTGATGAGTTAAGGATGGATGGGTTGGGTAGTTCTTCAGGGCCAAACGGTAACTGTTGCCGGCTTTGGTGAAATTTTGTTGCATAAACGTGCGGTCGGCTCGCTCTATGAGGCTGTTCATTGAGCGAATGTACGAACTGGCCAGTTTCTCTTGCGGAATCCCGCTGTCAATACCATTGCCAATGACTGTTAATGCAGCATCAGCTTTATTCTGCGTCAGTAAACGGTCTGTTTCGGTCCTGATGTCGGCGATACGGGTGGTCTCCGACCGGCCGATTGCTGATTCGAACATTCTATTGAAATTCAAAGTGCCAAGCTGACTGCAGCCGGAAACAGACAATAGAACCATCAGGATGATGATTGTTTGCAGCGAGGCCTTTATCATAAACATCTTCCGCTCAGAGGCATGTCGCACACATCGTCATATTCATCCAATGCATCGATGAAAAGATCGACCATTTCTGGATGGAACTGTCTCCCTTTGAAACTTTTTAATTCTGCAATCGCGTCGTGTCTTGACATCCCCTGGCGATATGGACGGGAGCTGGTCATGGCATCGTAGGCGTCAGCTATGGACAAGACCCGGGCATAAAGGGGAATGTCATCGCCAGCGAGATTTTCGGGGTAGCCACTGCCATCGTACCATTCATGGTGATGCAGAACGGCCGGGATGTATTTTTTTAGCGATTCGGTCAGATCGAGAATTTCAACACCGCGATAAGGGTGATCCTTGATTTGTTGGTACTCGTCATCATCGAGTTGTCCCGGTTTGTTGAGAATGCTGTCCGGAATATTGATTTTGCCGATATCGTGTAGCAGGCAGGTCATTTCGAGTTCATTTAATTCGTATGGTTTCAGCTGCAGTTTTTTGCCAACGGCAACCGACAATTGTGACACTCTTGAGGAGTGGCCATAGGTGTAGTTATCTCTGGCATCGAGAGCGGCGGCCAGAATCTTGACAATATCAGCATAGGACTGTTCAAGATCCTCAGAATAATTGATCAGGCTCCTTTTCTGTGCCTCGATTGTTCCGGCCATTTTATTGAAGTTTCTGGTCAGGGTCGCCAGTTCGTCGTTCGACGTAATTGGTACGATGACCTGGTCCTCGCCAGACTGAATACGGGCGACACCATCGGAGAGCTGTTCGATCGGGTAAGTGAAGAGTCGGGAAAGCAGTAGCGAAACAGCAATGGCCAGCGGCAGCAACAACGAAATAATCATAATGATTCTGTTCGCTGCGGTTGATCGGGCCGCAGCAAACATTGATGCGTTAAGACCGGTGATGACATGTCCGACCTGGTTTCCAGAAAAAAGGATGGGGACGGTGAATTCATAGATCCAGTTATTGTCGCGGGAAACCTTACGGACATTCAGGCCAAGTTCATTGCCGATTGGAACGCCGGGGCTTTTCTGGAAAACGGAGCCGGTCAATGCGAGGCTGTTGTGAGCGAGAATCTGGCCCGTGTTGTCGATAATCGCCAGGTAGTCGAGGTCTGGCTGTGATTGGCTGATGCGGGCCGTCAGGTTGTCGAGTGCCAGCCGGTCTTCAGCCAGAATGCTGTACCCGGCCGGAGCTGCAGCCGCATTGGAAATGGCGGCACCACGTCTGACCATCGATTGCAGCTGGACATTGTCCATGGTGCTGATGACAACCAGTGAGATGCCACCTGCGGTGACGCAGACCAGAAATGTAATCAACAACGACAGTTTGAAGCTGATGCCGTGTGTAAATGCTTTACACAGGTCAATCGCCGCAATTGTTTTGCGTGAAAAGGTGCTCTCTGGACGCACTTGTACTACGTCCAGCAGAAACTGCCGAATTTTTTGTATTTTATTCGTCATGGTCAGGGGATGTCTGCCGTAATTGAAAAAAACGTTCGATCAGACGTTTCCACTTATAGCGCGGAATAACCTTCTAATGCAATTGAAAAGCATTGTAAAACAACTAATTGAGCTGTTATTCAGTATTGCATAGCTGGGTGCTGTGAGTTGTTATACGACAACATAATGAAATAATTCAACTTAAATCGAATTGTCTGCCAGGAACGTCTTGATTTGTTCAATGTCGGCATCCAGAACTTCGCAACGCCGATCTCGTTCTTCGATACCCTGTAGTGATTCAGGGTAATCCGGAGGCGTTCCGATTGCCTGTTCAACAGCATCACCGAATTTGACCGGATGGGCAGTTGACAGACAAACGATAGGGCATTCACCACCTGTCAGTTCCTGAGCGGCACGTACGCCGACTGCCGTGTGCGGATCCAGCACGTAATCGCATTTTTTATAAAAATCAGAAATGGTCTTAAGGGTCTGGTCGCTATCTACTGAAATCGATATGAATTCTTCAGCAACACGAGCGACTTCTTCCTCAGAAAAAGTCAGTTTGCCTCCTTCTGCAAACGATTGCATCGCTGAACGAACTCTGGCGCTGTCGCCGTTGTAAAGAAAAAACAGATATCGTTCAAAATTACTGGCCTTCTGAATATCCATCGATGGTGAGAGGGACGGGTGGACATCACCGATGGAGTAGTCGCCGTTACAGATAAACCGGGTCAGGATGTTGTTTTCGTTGGTTGCCAGTATCAGTTTCTTGATCGGCAGGCCCATCCGCTTGGCAATGTAGCCGGCAAAAATGTCACCGAAGTTACCGGTCGGTACCGAGAAATAGACTTCGTTGCTGCCGGTTGCTTTTTTAACCTGTCCCCAGGCATAAAAATAATAGACGACCTGCGCCAGGACCCTGGCCCAGTTGATCGAATTAACAGCACCAAGGGCATAGCGGCTCTTGAAATCAAGATCACCGAAGGTGTCTTTGACGATCTGCTGTCCATCATCGAACGTTCCCTTGATGGCAATATTGAAAACATTTGCATCGGTGACCGTCGTCATCTGCAGTTCCTGGATCGGTGAAACTTTCTTGTGCGGATGCATGATGAAGATGTTGATGTTCTGCTTGCCGCGGACACCGTAAATCGCTGCCGAGCCGGTGTCGCCACTGGTCGCACCGAGAATATTCATTTTTTCGCCGCGCTCGGCCAGGAGGTACTCAAACAGATTGCCGAGAAATTGCAGGGCAACATCCTTGAAGGCGAGGGTCGGCCCATGAAACAGTTCAAGGATATATAGGCCATCCTTGTGAACCACCGGGGTAATATCCGGATCAGTAAATGTCGCGTAGGAACGATCGATCAGACCTTTAAGGTCAGCCGCCGGGATATCTGTGGCGTATCGGGAGAGGATCTGGAAAGCCAGTTCCGGATAATCAAGTTTAGCCAGGGCATCAAGATCCCCGGGGGTCAACGTGGGGATCTTCTCAGGAATCAACAAACCACCGTCATCGGCCAAACCCATCATGACGGCATCTTTGAAGCCTATACTCTGTATTCCGCCGCGGGTACTGATGTACTTCATAGAATTTCTCCTGAGTTAAAAATCGGCACATGATAACAGGAACGATATTTCAGGAAAAGCAAAGATCGCATGAAATTAACATTTTTTGCCGGTCAAACAAAAAAAGGAGCGGCATCAGCCGCTCCTTTTACACGTACATATATTAAGATCTATTCGCTTGCTTCCTGGGCATCAACAACCGCCACAGCCGCCATGTTGACAATATCGGCGACATCATCACCACGTTGCAGAACGTGAATCGGCTTTTTCATTCCCATCAGGATCGGCCCTACGGCTTCGGCTTCTCCGAGTTTGTTCAGGAGTTTATAGGAGATGTTGCCGGACTGCAGGTCGGGGAAGACGAAGACGTTGGCATCACCCTTGAGCTGTGAGAAGGGATATTGTTTCTCAACAAGGTCGGGATCAAGGGCAACGTTGGCCTGAATCTCACCATCGACGATCAGGCCCGGTTCCTGTTGTTTGACCATCGCGGTTGCCTTTTTGACTTTGGTTGTCAGGGGGTGCATGGCTGAACCGAAGTTAGAGAATGAGAGCATGGCCACTTTGGGCTCGAAATCAAACTGACGAGCTTTCTCGGCTGTCAAAATAGCGCATTCGGCCAACTCTTCCGCCGTCGGTTCTATGGTCACGGTGGTGTCGGCAAAGAATGCTACTTTCTTCTTGGTAACCATCATATAGGCGCCGTGAACCTTGGAGAGGCCATCTTTCTTGCCGATGACTTCAAGTGCCGGCCGGATCGTTTCCGGGTAGTGATGGTTGATACCGGAAAGCAGGGTGTCGGCATCGCCCTGATTCATCATCATCGCCCCGTAGTAGTTGCGATTCTTCTTGATCAGTCTCTTGGCTTCGGTACGGGTTACACCTTTACGCTGACGCAATTCGAAGAGGGCGTCAGTGTATTCATGGCGATTATCGGCTGAATCAGGATCGATAATCTGGACACCGTTAAGGTCGAGGTTGAGTTCCTTGATACGCTCTCGGATCTCGATTTCATTGCCGAGGAGGATCGGCTTGGCGATACCTTCATCAATCAGGATCTGCGCTGCCCGGAGAATCTTCTCCTCGTCACCTTCAGGGAAGACAACCCGCTTCGGGTTGGCCTTGGCCTTGTTGATCAGAGTCCGCATGATCTCCTTGGAACGGCCCTGCATTGCTTCGAGACGCTCAATGTATTTGTCCATATCATCAATCGGCCGACGGGCAACACCGGAATCCATGGCCGCCTGGGCAACGGCCGGAGCCACATGCAGCAAGACGCGTGGATCAAACGGTTTCGGGATGAGATACGAACGGCCAAACTTGATTTCTTCACCTGCGTAGGCTTTACGGACCGAATCAGGGACGTCTTCCTTGGCCAGTTCAGCCAGTGCCTTGACGCAGGCCAGCTTCATTTCATCGTTAATGGCGCTGGCGTGGGTGTCGAGAGCTCCACGGAACAGGAACGGGAAGCAAAGGACGTTGTTGACCTGGTTCTCATAGTCGGAACGACCGGTGCCGATGATGACATCATCACGGACCGCTTTGGCTTCCGGCGGGGTGATTTCCGGGTCCGGGTTGGCCATGGCGAAAACGATCGGATCCTTGGCCATCGATTTTAACATCTCGTTGCTCAGAGCACCTTTGGCCGAAACACCGAAGAAGATATCGGCATTAACCATCGCGTCTTCCAGGGTACGGGCATCGGTTTCGGCCGCCAGTCGGGATTTGTATTCATTCATCCCTTCGGTGCGGCCTTTGTAGATAACACCTTTGGTATCGCAGAGGATGACGTTGTTTTTGTCAATTCCCATGGTGATGGCCAGATTGGCGCAGGCAATACCGGCAGCGCCGGCACCGTTGACAACAATTTTGACCTTTTCAATTTTTTTGCCAACGATCTCCAGGGCGTTGACCATGCCGGCGGCCGAAATGATGGCGGTGCCGTGTTGATCATCGTGGAAGACCGGAATATCCATGATCTTCTGCAGTTCTTCTTCAATATAGAAACATTCAGGGCCCTTGATGTCCTCCAGGTTGATGCCACCGAATGTCGGTTCCAGCAGTTTGACCGTACGGATGATTTCGTCAGAATCCTTGGTGTCGAGCTCGATATCGAAGACATCAACATCGGCAAAACTCTTAAACAGAACGCCTTTCCCCTCCATGACCGGCTTGCCGGCGAGCGCACCGATGTCACCGAGCCCGAGAACGGCAGTGCCGTTGGAGACGACAGCAACAAGGTTACCCTTGGCCGTGTACTCGTAGGCATCGTTGGGGTTCTTCTCAATTTCAAGGCATGGCTCAGCGACGCCCGGGCTGTAAGCGAGGGAGAGGTCACGGCTGGTAGCACATGGTTTCGTTGTAATAACTTCGATTTTTCCTTTACGGCCTTTACTGTGATAATCGAGAGCGTCTTGTTTTTTGCTGGACATTGAGTAAATCCTCCGTTGGATGTTCAGTCCGTTTTGATTCTTTTCAGGAATCGTGTGATTTAGAATAATTATGTTATTTTTTAAGTGTTGCGAAATTTTTTTACTTAAACTTAATTTGCGAAAATAACCAGTCCTACTGGTTCTGTCAAGTGATTTGTGTTTGATAATCGTGTTCTATATAGCAACGGTGGTGCCAAAGATTGAAAAAGTGTGACATTTATATAAATAGCCTTGTTTACGGACAATTCAATGGATTTTAATATAAAAATGCATTTTTAACAGTGTATCATTTCCTTCAGGATTGGCTAATATTAGCCATAATGACGACCAATAGCCGCGATCGGGGAAAGTATTTATTAAAAATAGGTGTTTAGATAAAAAAACAACAGGCAACGTGCAAAGATCATGTTTATAATAAAACGATGAAAATTGGTGTGCTCTCTGATACTCATTTTGAGGATCTGACTGATGGGCTAGCATTTCTTGAGCATCTCTGTGCCGGTCCTTTTTCAGATGTCGACCTCATCCTGCATGCTGGTGATATCATTCACCCCGATTTGCTGTACTGTTTTGAATCCAGGCCGGTTATCGGCGTTCAGGGCAATTGTGATGAACCGGCAGCTGATCTACCGGAAAAGCGTATTCAGGAGATCGGTGGATTCAGGTTCGGTATGATCCACGGTTGGGGTGGTCCCAATGGTATTGTCGGGCATGTCCTGTCCGCTTTTGACGATGTTCCTCTGGATGTTCTGATTTTCGGTCACAGTCATTATCCGTTGTGTCGGCAAACCGGAGATCTTCTGCTGTTTAATCCGGGGAGTGCAACGGACCGACGCGATGCCCCGTTTCATTCCGTCGGGATCAT
>JBFFPW010000055.1:0-7718 GCA_041573815.1 Desulfuromonadales bacterium | reverse complement strand
TTTCTTTCGACAAATCTGACTCCTTGTATGCAGCTTGCACATTAAATAAATCAACCCATCTGGCTTGTCAATCTCTAAGTCGGAAAAGTTGCCAGTAAATTCTTTACGAAAACAACTTCGTGACTTATTATAGGACGCCTTTAAGGCAGTATATTATACAGCTTTTTATGGAGTGAACGGTCTATGCCGGACGAAAAGTCGCCGTTTGAAATCCGGCAGATGCAGGCAGGCGATATTGCATCTGTTCTGGAAATTGAGATTCAGGCGAACCCGAATCCCTGGTCAGAAGGCCAGTTTCAGGCTGAGCTGACAAATTCCTGTTCAAGAATTGATTTGCTTATAACGGATAATAAGGTCGCCGCTTACATCTGCAGTTGGCATATTGTTGATGAATTGCAAATTCAAAATGTAGCAACCGCACCAACATGCAGGCGTCAGGGTTGGGCCGCCATACTCCTGGAACATCTCTTGGTGCGTGCAGCCAAGGAAGATGTCGCCCGAGCTTTTCTTGAGGTCCGGGTCAGTAATGTTGCCGCCCGCACATTATATGAGAAATTTGGCTTTTTGAGTCGTGGTGTTCGAAAAAAATATTATGCCGACAACGAAGATGCTCTGTTGATGGAGCTGGAATTGATTAGATGAGCACAAGGTTATTAAATCCATAGATTAAGGTCAGGTGAAATGAAAAATTACAAAACCATCATCCTTTCCAATCGCGAAATTTCCCCTGGTTACCTCAGGATGCGAATTCTCGCCCCCGGGTTCGGTGAAAAAGCCAGGCCGGGCCAGTTTTTGATGTTCAGAGTTCAACGTTCTTTGCCGCCGTTGTTGCGTCGTCCCTTCGGTGTTTTTAAGGTCGGGTTATTACCGGCTGATTGCGAGGGCATGCCAGAGAAGGAATATGTTGAAATTCTGTACAAGGTTGCCGGTCGCGGTACGACGATTATGGCAGCACTGCATGAAGGGGATCATGTCGAATTGCTCGGCCCGCTCGGTAAGGGTTTCGAAGAAAATTCAGCGAAAAAAGAGAAGATTCTGGTCGGTGGTGGTATCGGCCTGGTTCCGCTGTTCATGCTGGCCAGTGAGTTGGTTGAAAAGTACAATGTCCGGCTTTTGATGGGTGGCCGAACCCGTGATGACATCCTGGCGGTTACCGAATTTGAGCGTCTCGGCGTTCAAACTTATGTTTCAACCGATGATGGCAGCCTCGGCGAAGAAGGGCTGGTGACCCAGGTTCTGAAGCGGAAACTGCAGAAATATCCAGACGCGGATGTTTTTGCTTGTGGTCCGACACCGATGCTCAAAGCCGTCAACGAAATCTGTGCTGAGCACAAGGTGTCGTTGCAGGTTTCTCTCGAGGAATTCATGGCCTGCGGGGTTGGCGCTTGTCTCGGTTGTGTTGTCAAAGGCGCCGGGCACACAGACGAGAATCCGAGCTACCTTTGTACGTGTAAGGTTGGTCCGGTTTTTCGGGCCGAACGCCTCGACTGGAATGCCCTGGGTGAAGCGAATGATTCCTGCGAGGGGTGCAAATGATGAATGCTAAAGTCGATAATTCAAGTAAAAGACCGAACCTTGAAGTCGAGATTGCCGGTATCAAGATGCGTAACCCGGTTATGCCGGCATCCGGAACTTTTGGCTACGGTGAAGAATACGAACCGTTTCTCGATCTGGAAAAGATTGGTGCCATTGTCACCAAAGGTTTGTCACTGAAACCAAAGGCTGGTAACCCGACGCCGCGTATCGCCGAAACCATCAGCGGTATGCTCAATGCCATCGGCCTGCAGAATGTCGGTATTGATGCCTTTATTAAGCATAAGATACCTTTTCTGGAAACGGTGAACACCCCGACCATTGCCAATTTCTTCGGGAACACTCTCGATGAATATGGTGAAGTTGCCAACCGTCTGAATGACATCGATGCGATTGCCGGAGTTGAACTGAATATTTCCTGTCCGAACGTTAAAGCCGGTGGGATCGTTTTCGGAACCGACCCGGCGGCGGCCAGTGAGGCGGTTTCACTGGTCCGTAAAAACCTCAAGAAACCGTTGATCGTCAAGCTGACGCCGAATGTTACCGATATTACAGTAATCGCCCGGGCCGTCGAAGAAGCCGGTGCGGATGCGATCAGCTGTATTAACACGTTGACCGGCATGTCGATCGATATCCATACCCGCAAATCGCGATTGGCCAACAAAACCGGTGGATTGTCCGGCCCGGCGATCCGGCCGATTGCCGTTCGCATGGTGCATCAGGTCGTACAAAGTGTTAAAATTCCAGTGATTGGTGTTGGCGGTATTATTTCTGCCATGGATGCGTTGGAGTTCCTCATTGCCGGTGCCAAAGCCGTTCAGGTTGGTACCGCCAATTTTGTTGATCCGGCGGCAATGATTACGGTTATTGAGGGAATCGAAGAGTTTCTCATCGAAGAAGGCATCAATGACATTAATGAGGTGATCGGCAGCCTGAAAGTCTGATACCGGCTGTCGTTCCGATCAGGGAGCGTCGCCGGTTATGGACGTCATTACAACCCACATAAATGCTGACTTTGACTGTCTTGGCGCGATGATAGCAGCGAAAAAGCTCTATCCTGAAGCCGAAATGGTTTTTCCCGGCGCTCAGGAACGGAACCTCCGGGAGTTTTTTCTCAGAAGTACCATCTACGCCTACAACTTCAAGCGGATCAAGGACATTGATCTTGATCAGGTGAAACGCCTGATCCTGGTCGATGTATGTCAGCCAGACCGGATTGGTCCCTTTGCTGTCGTCGCTGCCCGTCCTGAGGTGACGATTCACATCTATGATCACCACCCTGTGGATGAAAGTCTGCAACCTGATTTGGCCCGCATAGAACCGGTTGGGGCCACGGTGACCATCTTTGCCAAAATATTTATGGAACAGGGGATTCGTCCTGGTCCGGATGAAGCGACCCTGATGATGCTCGGTCTTTACGAAGATACCGGTAGCCTTCTTTTTAATTCAACGACGGAAGATGATTTTCAGGCGGCCGCCTTTCTCCTCTCCTGCGGGGCCAATCTGAATACGGTCGCCGATTTCCTGACCCAGGAGTTGACGTCAGATCAGGTTGCGCTGTTGCATGACCTGATCCAGAACCATTCGGTGCTAAACGTCAACGGCATTGATGTCTCGATTGCCCATGCCTCGTCCGAGCATTTCGTCGGTGATCTGGCGGTATTAACCCATAAATTAAAAGACATGGAGAATCTTGACGCCCTGCTGGTCGCTGCACGTATGGGCGACCGGACCTTTCTGGTTGGTCGATCGCGAATTCCAGAGGTGCATGTCGGAGAAATACTCGCGGAATTCGGCGGCGGTGGCCATGCTTTTGCCGCCTCCGGCACGGTCCGGGATTTGACGCTGGTGCAGATTCTCGATCAATTTCCGGAAATACTGAAAAAGCATGTGAACCCTCAGTGGCAGGCGCGACATCTGATGTCATCGCCGGTCAAGTTCGTTGGCGATGATTCCTCGATAAAAGAGGCGCGTCACGTGTTGACCCGTTACAACCTGAATGCCTTGCCGGTTCTGGTCGATGGCGTTGTTGCTGGTGTTATTACGCGCCAAACGGCTGACAAGGCAGCTCACCATGATTTGTCAAGTGCCGCTGTCAGTGAGTACATGACTCGGGAGGTCGATACGGTTACTCCCGATGCGGCGATCGATACATTGCAGGAGATGATCGTCGGTTTCGGTCAGAGGATTGTTCCAGTTGTCGACCGCGGGTCCTTGGTTGGTGTCATTACACGGACCGACCTGCTGCGGCACCTGGTCACTGATGGACAGACTCTGGCTGTCGGTTTTGACAGTCAAAGGCAAGATTCGATAAAAAAGAAACAGTTGGTCAAGTTGCTGCAGGGGCAGTTGCCGCAACAGATTTTTGCCTTACTTAAAGACCTGGGTAAATGCGCAGAGGACGAAGGGGTTAAAGCCTATGTTGTCGGTGGCTTTGTTCGGGATCTTTTGTTGCGGAAAAAAAACCTCGATATTGATGTCGTCATCGAGGGAGACGGCATTGCTTTTGCCAGGGCCTTTGCCGGTAACCGGTCTTGTCGGGTCAGGGCCCATGAAAAGTTCGGCACCGCGGTGATAATTTTTCCTGACGACTTCAAGATCGATGTGGCATCAACCCGGATGGAGTATTACGTGGCGCCCGGAGCGTTGCCGAATGTCGAGCACGCTTCAATCAAGCTTGATCTGTATCGGCGTGATTTTACGATTAATACCCTCGCCATGTCGATTAACGCCGGTGAATTTGGCGAG
Source organism: Desulfuromonadales bacterium (assembly GCA_041573815.1). Taxonomy (GTDB): domain Bacteria; phylum Desulfobacterota; class Desulfuromonadia; order Desulfuromonadales; family UBA2294; genus BM707. The sequence goes on along the minus strand of JBFFPW010000055.1, from coordinate 3,437 downwards.
TTGATTGACCATTATCAGGCTCAGAAAGATTTACGGCAGAATGCGATCCGGGTTCTGCATAATTTGAGTTTTGTTGAAGACCCGACCCGGGTGTTCAGGGCTATCCGTTTTGAACAAAGGCTTGGTTTCCGCCTTGGGCGCCACACCGAGGCCTTGTTGCGAAGTGCCGTGCGCATGGGTTTTGTCGATAAAGTGGCTGGACCTCGGGTCTATAATGAGTTGGTGATTATATTTATGGAGCCGAGACCTTTGGCTTCTCTGCAGCGGATGGCGGAATTCGGTATGCTCGGTTACCTGCACCCTGACTTGAAATTAGATCAATCATTGGCGGTCGAATTCGAGGAAGCAGATCGGGTGATTCATTGGCATGATCTGCTTTATACCGGTCAGGAGTGTCGATCCTGGATGGTTTATCTTTTCTGCCTGCTTTCCGAGCTGCCGTTGAAGTCGGTGCGGGAATTCTGTCGCCGGTTTGGTGTGCCGCCTAAAGTCAGTCGGTTGCTTTGTGATGAACGGAAAACAGCCCATGACGTCCAACGCCTGTTGTTAAGGCGGCGCCAGAAAAACGTTATGCCGATGAACAGTGAGATTTATCGCTGGTTAAAACCACTTGCATTAGAGACGGTTCTGTATTTGATGGCCCGTTGCCACTCTGAAGAGATTCGTCAGTGGATTTCGAACTATTATACTCATCTCAGACCGATAACGATCTCTCTCAATGGTAACGATTTATCCCGTCTCGGTATTCCGGAAGGCGCACATTACAAGAAAATCCTTGATACTCTTCTTGATGCGCGACTAAATGGCCGCGTTGCCAGTCGAGATGAAGAAATCGCCCTGGTCAAGAAGCGTTTTTCTGAATTTATTGAGAGATGACCCGGCCTTTTTTATTCGATCTTTATCGGCTCGCTAATCCTAAAGTTTTATTCATTTTTTGCATTGTTGATTTGTCGGAATCGATCTGCTACAAAGGTTGGATTGTTTTCCCATATTTAACCGGCAGGATCATCACGTGGAAAGTATCCTTTCTAAAATTTCAATCATGTTGGTTCCGGCACTTCTTGCCGTGACAATCCATGAAGTTTCACATGGTTACATCGCCGAGCGGATGGGGGATCCGACTGCCCGGTTGCTGGGTCGACTGACGTTCAATCCGATCAAGCATCTCGACCCGGTTGGTACCCTGGCGCTGCTTTTTTTCGGTTTCGGGTGGGCCAAGCCGGTACCGGTCAATTTTGGCAATATGCAATCGCCAAAAAAAGGGATGGTTTTTGTCGCTCTGGCCGGCCCCGCCAGCAACTTTTTGCTCGCGACAATCTTTGCCTTTGTTCTCCGGGGTCTATTGCTGGTTCCGGAGGCCTTTGTTGCCGGAGACGGGGCGATGTTTATCGAACCGATCCGCCTGATGGCAGCATTTGGTCTCTATATCAATGTTATTCTGGCGGTTTTTAATCTCATTCCCATACCACCCTTGGATGGCGGAATGGTCATGACCGGTCTGCTGCCGCCAAAACAGGCCGCCGTTTTGGCCAAAATTGAACCGTTTGGGTTTATTCTCCTTATTTTTGTGATTTTCTTCACCGATGTCTGGCGGCTTTTTCTGGCGCCTATTATTTTTTACATCGTTGGCCTTCTTGCCGGACCTCAGGTTGTCGTTGTTGACAAGGTGATGCGTTTTCTCCTCGGGCAGTAACAGAGACTCATGGCATACGAAATAAACATAGAGAATTTCCAGGGTCCACTCGATCTTCTGTTACATTTGATCAAGAAGAACGAGATGGATATTTATGATATCCAGGTCGCAGATATTACCGAGCAGTATCTGGCCGTGATCGACTCCATGAAAAGCCTGAATCTTGATGTCGCTGGAGAATTCTTGTTGATGGCGGCAACACTGCTGCATATCAAATCGAAATTATTACTGCCCCAGCATGAAGATGATGAGTCAGAGGATGACGAGCTCGATCCCCGGGCAGAACTGGTCCGGAGATTGCTCGAATATCAGAAATACAAGGATGCCGGTGAGACACTTTCCGAGATGTCGTTGCTCAATCGGGACGTGTTCGCTCGAAAGTTTCAGTCACAGGAACTGGTTGTCGGCCACGAAGGTGATGAGATGGTGGCTGTCGGCATTTTTGAACTTGTCGATGCGTTTCAACGTTTGCTGAAGGAAACCTCCGACCCGTACATTCATGAAATCAACATTGAGCGACTGACGGTATCGGATCGGATCAATTCGATATTGACTTTGTTAAGTGGCAAGGAAAATATCGGTTTTCTTGAGCTTTTTGAAGAGAAGCCGGAGCGCTCGATCGTTGTTGTCACTTTTCTGGCCATGCTCGAGCTGGTTCGGTTGCGCCTGGTCCGTCTGATGCAGAATAACCGTTGTGGTGGCATCTGGTTATACCCGGCTGTTGCTAATGATGAAATATCACCATTTGAACTGGGGGAAGATTCACTTGGCTACGTCTGATGTGAGAAAAAAGATCGAGGCGCTGGTTTTCGTTTCCGAGGTGCCATTGAAAACTGACCGTATTGCCGAAATTCTGGAAATGAAAAAAGGTGATGTCAGGAAAGTTTTGCTCGAAGTGCAAGATGAGTACACTGCTGCTGACAGGGGAATCCTTCTTGAGGAGGTGGCGGAGGGTTTTCAGTTCCGGACCCGTCCGGAGTGCTCGGAGGCGATCCAGCAGCTGGTCAAGTCCAGGCCATTCCGTTTTTCCCGGCCGGCACTCGAAACTTTGGCGATTATTGCCTATCGGCAGCCGGTGACCAGAGCTGAAGTCGAATATTTACGCGGTGTCGATTCCGGTGGTGTGTTCAAGACCCTGCTGGAAAAGCAGTTGATACGAATCCTTGGCAAAAAGGATGTGCCGGGGCGGCCTTTGATCTATGGTACGAGCAGGGAATTCCTCGAGTTTTTCGGGATGCGCGACCTGTCTGCGTTACCGACACTTAAAGAGTTTAGTGACCTTGCGTCCGATATTCCTGAAATTGGCGCCGAAGTTAGTGTTGCCGAAACGCTCAAGGTAGAAGAACAGAATGAGGAGATATAAACCGGTTTTCCCGGTTTTTTGTTTATGGAGAAGCAGAGAATACAAAAAATAATCGCCGCTGCCGGACTTGCCTCACGACGTGAAGCCGAGCGCTGGATCGAGCAGGGCCGGGTTCTGCTCAATGGTCAAGTTGCATCGCTCGGTCAAAGTGCTGACTCTGGCGTCGATCGCATTGAAGTCGACGGTAAAATCATTGGTGGCGCCGAGGAGAAGGTTTACATCCTTCTTAATAAACCTGTCGGATATGTCACAACGATGCGTGATCCTGAAGGCCGCCCGGTCGTCAGTGATCTACTGAAAGATGTTGCAGCGCGTGTTGTGCCGGTCGGCCGTCTCGATCTGACAACCGAAGGCTTGCTTCTTTTGACCAATGATGGCGAC
>JBFFPW010000054.1:0-7758 GCA_041573815.1 Desulfuromonadales bacterium | reverse complement strand
GCAGGTCGTAGGCCTTGTTGACCTCCTGAAAAAAAGCTGTTTGCTGCTTGTGGACCCGGGGGGATGACCCGGCAAAACGATCCGGATGTGCCTCTTTAGCTTTCAAGCGATAAGCCGCCTTGACCCCGTTCGGTTGCAGATAGGTGAGAAATTCCCGGGAAAGCAGCAGGTCATCGCCGAAGAGGGTTCGGCAGGCATCCATCAGTGTCGATTCAGAGTAATTCGACATAAAGCAGGTTCCAGTCATTCAGATAATAAATACACGAGATTTGGACAAAACTCACGGGCAGGATACAATATCTTGTATTTTACAGCAAGCCTTTACAGCCTCTCTTCTTACCGTTTTTTACCGTTGATCAGTGGTGTCCATGGTGCATGATCAGTTCGCTGGCTCGGGGAATATCCTTGTCGGCAACGAAGATCTGCAACGGGCCCTGCCGGGTGACCGGCTCGATGTGGAGTTCGTACTTTATCTTGTTTTCCGCCAGTATTGACTCGACCCGTTTTTGATCTTCAAAATCCCTTGGATCGTAAAATAGTGCCATCTCCCCACCCCTTTCTTCCCAGATCGCTTGTGAACTCATTATATCATATGAAGCTGTCAAGTCAGGAGGGCTCCCGCCAAACTGACATCGCCATGGCAATCGGTTATAGTTCAGGATATGAGCCAATCCGCCATCTCCCCTTACAGTATTCCTAATGTCCGTCTGTTTATTATCTTTCGGGTCTTGTTCAATGCCCGTTTTTACTACCCGGTTTTCTCTATCCTGTTCCTCGACTTCGGTCTGACCCTGTCGCAGTTCGCTCTTTTGAACGTCGTCTGGGCGGCCACCATCGTGCTGTGTGAAGTTCCTTCCGGAGCACTCGCCGACGCGTTTGGACGCCGGCGGTTGTTGGTCTTTGCCGGACTCCTGATGGTCATCGAAATCGCGCTCTGGGCTTTTGTTCCCCTTGGAAACATGTCCCTGGTTTTCTGGGTATTTGTTCTTAACCGGATCCTGAGCGGTATGGCCGAAGCGGCAGCGAGTGGTGCCGATGAGGCGCTCGCCTACGACAGCCTGAAGAAGGAGGGGGACGAGAGCGACTGGGGCAGAGTCCTGGAGCGGCAAATCCAGTTGCAGTCGGTCGGTTTTATCGTTGCTCTGACTCTCGGTGGATTCCTGTACGACACCGCAATGTTACAGACCTTTAGCGGCTGGCTCGGACTCGGCTGGAATCTCGACAGTGAAACAACAATGCGCCTGCCTCTCTATTTCACCCTGATAACGGCAATTCTAACCCTGATGACTGTCTTGCGCATGCGCGAGATTGATGACCGGCATCGTCTGGTCCGCATCGATCGGCAGTCGGTCCGCAAAGCTTTCCGCCTGGTCTGGCAGGCGGGCCGATGGATTTTCCGCACCCCGTTTGTGCTGGTGTTGATGTTGTTCGGTCTGATGAGCGACAGCCCGGTGCGGATGATGATTACCATGGTCAGTCAATATTATCGCCTGATCGAAATACCGGAATACCTTTTCGGTGTGCTCGGCTCGATTCTGGCACTGTTTGGTTTTGTGATCCCCGGCATCGCTCGCAAGCTGTGCGAAAAACGTTCGCCACTCTTTAACTTGATCTTGACCTCCATCACTATTTTGCTCGGGTTGATCGGTCTCTGCTTCGTCTGGCCGTGGGTCGGTCTGGTCCCGGCAATACTGCTCTTCTCCAGCATGTACAGTGTCGGCTTTTTCCTCAGCTACTATCTCAACCAGGCGACCAGTTCCGAGCAGCGGGCGACGGTGCTCAGTTTCAAAGGACTGTTCCTCAACCTTGGGTATGGCGGCATCGGTCTGCTCTATGCCCTGCTGCTATATTTTCTGCGTCGGCAGGTGCGGCTGGAGAATCCGGAGATGCTTGAAAATCTGTTGGTCAACCAGGTATTCATCGATTCGCTCCCCTGGTTCGTCGGATATTTTGCTATTCTTATGACAGCACTGTTGCTCGGTTCGTATAAACTGCTTAAGAAACCAAAGGAGGGCTGACATGGAGAGCCAAACCCTGACCAGCTTTATTATGTGGTGTACCATCATTAATGGCGGTTTGTTTGTCTTCTGGATTCTTTTTTATATGGCATTCCCGGATCTCGTCTACCGGGTGCAGACCAAATTCTTCCCGATGACTAAAGAGCGCTTCGATATCGTCTTCTACTGTTTCCTCGGAGTTTTTAAAGTCTTTTTCATCTTCTTTAACGTCACGCCCTATATTGCCTTGCTGATTCTGGAACAGTCATGAGGCTGTTTCGCGCCATAGCCATCGTGCTGACCCAGCTGCCGATAGTGCTCTTTTATGGCGGCACCCATGACCTGCTGTTTGGTTTCAACCAGACCGATAAAGGCTTCAGCCTGATGGTTGGTCTGTTCATTGTTGTGCCATTGATGAACCTGGTCTGGCTTTCGATTGAAACCAGCAAAACTTTCAAAAAAACGCGCGCGAGCGGTTTCAACACGTCGCTACCGTTGCCGTTTGTTGCACTCTTCTTTTTCCTCGAATCTCTCGCCATTGATTACTTTCTGCTGACCCAGTTGCGCATGTAAATATGCTATATTTACGGCCATGAACAAGACGATCTGCTATTGCTACAATTATACCGATGTCGATATCCGCAACGATGTCCTCAACCAGGGTGGCCGCTCGCTGATAGCCGAGAGGATCACGGCTGAAAAAGCCAAGGGTGCTTGCCGGTGTATGACCATGCACCCGGAGGGGCGATGATGTCTCCCTGACGTTCACCGTGTCGTGAACGAAACGATCAAAGGAATGTGAATAAATGAAAAAACTGAAGCGTATTGTTGTCATTGTTAACTTAAAAACTATCATCATTACCTTGTTGGCGGTTGCCTCGACCTTTCTCTGTCGCAAATCTGAGGTCACCGCGGATTTCCCGATGCCGCTGATCGCTACGGCGGTCGTTTTTCCGATTGTTTTCTCGATTGGTGGCGCCTACAAACGACGCGAGAACGCCTTGACCAAGTACAGCTCGATCAAGGCGCATGGCCGGGCGATCTATTTTGCCACACGCGACTGGCTGGAGAATACCAGCCCGGAGTTACAAAAAAAATGTCAGGGACTGCTTGGTGATCTGATGGTCGATTGTCGCACCCTGTTCGCCAGGCCGATTGCCGAGATGCCGGAAAATGAAGAGAAGGTTTATCTCCAGTTTTCGCGGCTGTCGGAATTTGTCAAGAATGATCTGCGCGGGAACGGGCTGCCTTCCGGTGAATGTTCGCGTTGCAACCAGTTTGTCAGCAAAATGCTGATCGCCTTCGAAGATGTCAAGCATATCTACCAGTACCGGACGCCTCGTACCCTGCGGGCCTTCAGTGGTTTCTTTGTCACCGTACTGCCGATTCTTTATGGCCCGTATTTCGCGTCGGAAGCCAACGGGTATTCGGCCGGGCTGGCTTACGTGATGCCGATCCTCTTTACCATGGTGCTGGTGAGTCTCGACAACATTCAGGAACATCTTGAGAACCCGTTCGACCAGATTGGCGAGGACGATATCATCATTAACGCTGAAAAGTTCGTCGAGCGGCTGGATCTGCAATAAAGCCGCCGAACAATAAAAAAGGGGCAGCAGCCCCTTTTTTTATAACAACTTTGGATACACTCAGTTGCAAAGTTGTTCTCATCGTTCATAATTAATGAGAACGTCTCGATCCCATTCATCGTCAAATCCAATATTGATGCTTCGAGAGGAGAGTGCCTATGCCACAAGAATTCAATATGCAGGAAGCCATCAAGATGGCGATTCAGACCGAAAAGAATGTCATGGATTTTTACACCCGGGCGGCTGAGATTACCGAGAACGAGCGCGCCAAAAAGGTCTTTGAGACTCTGGCTCGAGAAGAGCGGGAACATGCCAGCAATTTCTTTAGCCTCTATAGTGGTAAGGACCTTGGCAGTTTCGAAGAATTTATGGCATCGGAGCCCAAATTCGACACGACAATTCTGCACAATCTGGAAAAAGCTTTGAACGAGCAAGTACACGAACGCAAAGCGATGGAATTCGCCCTGCAGGAAGAAGAGGACCTGGCGAAGCATCTGGAGATGACTGCCGAAAAAATTGTTGACCCGGGCGTGCGGGCCGTTTTTGATAAAATGGCTGTTGAAACCCGCAATCACTATGCGATCATCGAATCCGAGTATGCCCACATGATGGGCATGGTCCACGAGACCGATATTGACACCTATGTAAGGGAGTAATGAAAAAATGAAATCTGTTGTACTGTTAATTGCCATGACCCTGTTGTTGATTTCATCTGCTGGGGCGGCAGATCTCAATGATCCGAAGGAGTACCAGGAGATTATCAAAAAACGCTGCACGATTTGTCACAGTCAGGAGCGGATTGAGTCTGCCATCAAGGAAGGCCAGGATATGAACGAGATTCTGAGCAAGATGATGTCGATGGGGGCGAACCTGACCGATCAGGAGCAGAAAGTACTCGGTACCTTCTGGGGTGAAGCAACCAAGTAATAAGCACCAGCGACAATTGAATTATTTTTGAGACGACCGGCGCATCACGGCCGGTCGTCTCTTATGCATTGAATGGAGGGGACCCAAATGCTGAGAATCAAGGACTGGCCAGTCGAAGAACGGCCGCGCGAGAAACTGCTGAATAATGGCACGGTATCACTGAGCGATGCCGAACTGTTGGCGTTGATTATCCGCACCGGTAACGCTGCTGACAAAACCAGCGCCGTTGACCAGGCGCGATTACTCTTGTCGGGTTTCGGGTCTTTAAGGGCGCTGGCTGCTGCAACAACGACCGAGCTTTGTCGGCATAAGGGCATCGGCCCGGCCAAGGCGGCCGAGATTCAGGCGCTGTTCGAGTTGGCCCGACGCTTTGCCAGACAATCGATTCGCCCGGGTGATCGGTTTACCTCCTCCAATGAAATCTTTGAGCATTATCACGAGAAGTTGCGAGACCGGAAAAAAGAAGTGTTTCTCTCGCTACTGCTCGATAGTAAAAACCGTTTATTGAAAGAGGTCCAGGTTTCCGAAGGGAGTCTGAATGCCAGCATTGTTCACCCGCGCGAAGTCTTCGCCCCGGTGATTCGTGAGTCGGCAGCGGCTGTGCTGTTTGTGCACAACCACCCTTCCGGCGACCCGACCCCGAGCCGAGAGGATATTGACCTGACCGAGCGGCTGCATGAGGCCGGCAAGCTGATGGGGGTGCGGGTCCTTGATCATATCATCATCGGCAATGGCAGCTATATCAGCTTTTGTGATCGGGGATTGTTGAAGTAAGCATTTACCTTGCTTCGGTAATAGGCGCGTGCTAGCTTCGCCAGTCAAAATCTATTTTCACGCCCGTTCACTTACGTTCACTCACCAAAAGTAGGCGCTCTGAGGCGAGTCCGCGAACACCGCAAAGTAATCTTGAAAGGCGATTTCAACGCTGAGGCGCAGGCTTGCGCCGCAGAGAAAACCCAATTATTGAAATCATGATTTCTTAGGGTTTAAGATCTTGAAACCAAAACTTTTAAGGTTCTATTGTCTTTGACTTTTACTGCGGCGTCAGCCTGCGTCTCTGCGTTAAAAATGCTTTTGATCTTAAACATTGCGGACTTTGCGTGAGGAAAAGACTATAATCATTTCATGACTTCGAAGATCAACAAACCAGAACTCCTCGCTCCGGCCGGCTCGCTGGAATCATTCTTTGCGGCGATGGAGAGTGGTGCCGATGCTGTTTATGCGGGTTTGAAGGCAATGAGCGCCCGGGCCAAGGCGAAAAATTTTTCGCTTACGGAACTGGAGCAAATGCTGACCTACGCCCACGCCCGCGACAAGAAGATCTACGTCACTCTCAACACCCTGGTCAAAGAGAAGGAGTTGCCGGCGCTGGTTGAAATTCTCTCGGCCCTCGAGGCGATGGGTACCGACGCCGTTATTGCTCAGGATATGGCGGTCTGGCGACTGGTGCGCGAACGTTTCCCGGGATTGAATCTGCACTCCTCCACCCAGATGACCGTGCACAATACGGCCGGTATCAAAATGCTCGAACAGCTCGGTTTCAAACGGGCGGTACTGGCCCGTGAGTTGACCATTGATGAGATTGCGGTGATTCGCAAGCAGACCGAGATGGAACTCGAGCATTTCATCCATGGGGCGCTCTGTTTCTCTTTCTCAGGTCAATGTTTCTTCTCTTCTTTTCTTGGCGGCAAGAGTGGCAACCGGGGTCGCTGTGCCCAGCCCTGCCGCCGCCGATATCGGCATCGTCGCGACCAGGGATATTATTTTTCAACCAATGATCTCTCGGCGGTTGACCTGCTTGACGAGTTGAGTCAGGCCGGGGTTGGTAGCTTCAAAATAGAAGGGCGGATGAAGAGTGCCGAGTATGTTGCCAACGTTGTAACCGCCTACCGATCGGTGATTGACGCCGGGCCGAAACAGAAGCAGGAGGCGATCAAGGCCGCCAAGGATCAACTGAAGGATTCTTTCGGCCGGCCACCGACCAAGGGCTTTCTCCAGGGCGAAACACCGCCCGATATTGCTGTGCCGAGCGTCCATGGCGCGACCGGCCGTTTCCTTGGCAAGGTTGAACAAACACGCGGTAACCGGATTACATTTAAAACCGGAACAGCATTGCAGGTCGGTGACCGGGTGCGAATTCAGCCACAGTCCGACCAGGCCGGGAAGGCCTTCACCCTTAAAGAGCTCTACAAGGGACAGAAAAAAACCGGACATATCACGGCCGGGGAGTTTGCCAGTATTGTCTCACCGTTTCGGGACAGCTTTCGCAAAGGCGATGCGGTGTTCAAGGTTTCGTCGAGCCAGGCGTTTAATATGAGTGACGCCGCCTGCCGTCGGTTGCTCTCTTCGGCCAAGGAAACGAAGCGGGTCAGTTTGCATATCGGCATGCCGGATAACCATTCTCTGGAGTTGACGGCAACTGCCGGTGAAGTTGAACTGCAGCAGCGCTACCCGGTTGAAACTTTCCCGGCCAAGGAACACCCGATTGATGCCGATGTTTTGCGTGGTGTTTTTGGCAAAGGGGGCAAGGAAGAGATTACGCTGACAGAATTGACAGCCGACAAGATGCCGCCGATTGTCATTCCGCCAAGCCGGATGAAGGAAATCCGCCGTGATTTCTATCAGCGGCTACAGAAGAAACTTTCCGCCGAGTTTGATCAAAATACCAGTCAGCGGAAAAAAGAGGCCCTTTCATCGCTGTTGCCGACCGGCTCGAGATCCTCCGGCAACGAACAGTCATTAACAGTGGCCATCCGCTCGCTGAACGAAGCGAGGCTCATCGACGGTCGAGAAATCGACCGGATTCTGGTGCCGCTTGAGCCGGGGGTTGATAATCGCTTGGGCAAGCTGCCGCAACGCTTGAAAAAAGATCAGAAGCTGCTGGTCTGGGATATTCCATTTATTATCTTTGATCGTGACTGGAAGGCCTTTGCGCAAACCATAGAAGCCTTACTTGCGTCTGGCTGGAACAGTTTCCGCCTGAACAATATTTCTCATTTTAGTTTTTTTAAAGGTGAAAACGAGCCAATTTTAGCTACCGGATACCGGCTTTTCACGTTGAATTCACAGGCGGCGTTAAGTTGGCAGCAGCTGGGTGCATCGGAAATGACCCTTTATCTTGAAGATGACCGGGAAAATATGAGTAATCTTCTGAGTCGCGAGAGTGACCTTCGCTATAATATCGTCGCTTATTCGCAAGTGCCTCTGATGACGACCCGGGTGCCGATGCCGAGAGTGCGCCCGGATAG
>JBFFPW010000053.1:0-7822 GCA_041573815.1 Desulfuromonadales bacterium | reverse complement strand
TTGGTAAATGAATTTGAACAATGCAAGTTCATTACTTGCTCCCAATATTTAGCTTAATAGCCTCCCGGCATCCCAGCGTTATAGCCTCCAAGCTTCTAGCTTCCAAGCTGAATTATGATTCTTGTAGATGCTCACGTACACATTTATGATTGTTTCAATTTAGAAACATACTGCATTTTGTTTTCCCCGGCGGCATTCTGTTCGTAAGTTGTTGCGCGATCCTTTATACGGATGCCTGGACGAGAATTGAGTCGAGCCAGATCGACATCATCGGCCTGATCATTCTGGTTTTTGGGGCATTTCTCGGTTGGAGATTTGACCGAAATCGCCTGCTGTATGCCCTCGCCCTGCTTTTGATTGCCGATATCGCCGATCGCTGGTTTATCAATCAATCGTCCTTTATTACCCTGCACCATATCGTTGCCGTTCTGGTTCCGTTCAATTTCTGTCTGATTGGCCTGATGAAGGAAAAAGGGGTGCGGAAACTCTATAGCCTCCTGCAACTGGCGTTGTTGCCGGCCCAGATGGCCCTGATCTACTTCTGGTTGACGCGATGGGGTCGCCTGCACCTTGAATTCCTTGAAACAACCCATCTGCCGGCCCCCTTCAACACCATCCCTGATGCATTTCTGGTCTTTTTTGTGTTAGCACTCGCTGTCCAGTTTCTGCGCTACCTGCGTTTCCAGACACCCATTGAAACAGCATTTATCTGGGCGATCGTCTGCGCATCAACTGCCGGCGTCATGACTCCAGGAGTTGAACCGACCCTGTTCCGCATCTTTGCCGCCCTGATCATTATTATTTCTGTTTTCGAGATGTCTTATGCCCTGGCTTATCTTGATGAACTGACATTATTGCCGAGTCGACGGGCCCAGAATGAAGCATTGCGCAAAGTTGGCAGTCAATATGTCATAGCCATGGCTGATATTGATTTCTTTAAAAAGCTCAATGACACCTATGGCCATGATGTGGGTGATCAGGTTCTGAAAATGGTCGCCGGACGGCTGGCAAAATGTACTGGCGGGGCCCAGGTCTTTCGTTATGGCGGAGAAGAATTTTGCCTGTTATTTAATGGAAAAGAAACCACGTCAGCTCTGGAGCCGCTGGAGAAACTACGCCAGTCCATTGCCGATGAACCGTTTATTATCAGACAAAAAATGCGCCCGGTTAAAAAACCGAAAACAAACGCTCCGAAAACAAAGACGAGAAAATCAATCAAGGTGACGATCAGTATCGGTGTCGCCGAGAAGAATAGTCAGTTAAAAACAACGGAAGATGTCATGAAGGCCGCAGACCAGGCTCTTTATCGTGCGAAAAAAGGTGGTCGAAACCGGGTCGCCAAGTAGTTTTACTCGCCAACAACCTTCCAGGTATCAATAGCCGGGAAATAGAGAGCTCCCTTCACCGACCGATCTGGCTCCAACTGCGAAAAAAGTCTGGTGTAGATATGAACCTGCCCCTGGTAATGTGCTGTTTCACGCTGTAAAAACAGTTCCAACGATTCATCTTTTGCGGGTGTGGATGTTTTGTAATCGATAACCCAGCGGATGTTGTCGTCGATGAATGTTCGATCTATTGAAGCATGAACCAGTCGTTCGTCGACAATACCGCTCACGGCCTTCTCACATGCGTGATCAAGGTGTGGTGCCAGAATCCATTGCCCCTTGTCACTGTCAAGGGTCCTCTTCAGACAATCAACCACTCTGGCCGTACATGATGCCAACCGATCCGCCGGCACGCCAGCCTGTGAAAGCTCCAACCCGATTTTCTTCGCAATACGGTTGAACTGTTCAGGAGTAAAAGTGGTGACCCCCTGCCCGGCGAATGTCTCCAGCCATCGATGAACCGAAACCCCGATCAGGCGGCCCTCTTCGGAGCGCAGAGAAAATCGGCTGGCCGAAAAAGACGGGTCGCCAGATACTTCCGAAGCGGATACCGATTGACCATCTCCTGTGCAAACAGACTGTGGCAGTTCCGGCAAGTGCCACTGCGCCGGCAGGCGGCGGATATAGGCTTTCTGTAAGGATGCCTCCTCAGGATTATCATCAACAGTCAACAGCGTTGCTTCTTCGGCAACACTCTCCCACACCGTTGCCAGCAAGCTGCTTGCTTCAGGCTTTTCTTCATCCCCTGAACTTTTGACATGCCCGAGAAGGTGTAACTGTTTCCTGGCGCGGGTTGCCGCAACATAAAAAAGTCGCAGAGTTTCATGCTCATCGCGTTGGCGCAATATTTTGCCAATTGAACGATAGATATCATCTTCATCTTCGCCGGAAGGAGGTACTGGAGCCAGCAGCAGCCCATAATCCGGATGTTCAATCCAACGCAGCAATGTCTTTTCATCGCGGCGCGGTGTACGACCCAACCCCGGAAGTATGACGGTGTCAAACTCCAACCCTTTGGCCTTGTGAATGGTCATGACCTGCAGGTTTGGTCCGGCAGTTGGATCCGCTGAGGCATAAAGCCGGGTCAACCCCCGTTCCAACTCATCAAAACAGAGCAGATCACCGCCGGCATCAAGCTGATCCAGGAGTCTGAAGAGTTGTTCAGCATCAGATAACCCCGATTCATCGACGACAGCCGGGCCGCCCAGGGCTAACCAGGCAGATTCAACCAGTTGCCGTAAGCTGACGCGACCTTTCTGCTGTATGGCGCGTTTCAGAACAGGCCTGATACGATCCAGGAGCCGATGGCCTTCAATACTGAGAGCCGAAAACATTTCAACCTGATCCGGATCATTGAATATACGGTTAAACACAGGAGCTTTATGTTTTTCACCTGTCAGCACCAGCAGATCATCCAGGGTCATACCGCACCAGGGTGCCCGCAGAACACTCAACCAGGCAACCGAATCCCCTGAATGCAACAGAGCTCTGGTCAGGGCAACAATGTCATGTGCCACCGGCCGGTCTGACAGCAGGTCAAGGTCTTGAGCCTGATAGGGAACACCGTGCTGATTGAAGAGGCGGATGATTTCAAGGAGATGCGTTCGTGATCGAACCAGGACCGCTATAGAGCCGTCGGGTTCGTTTTTTATGGATTCTCGGACAAGTTCGAGAACACGTTCCGACTCATCCGTGTCATTCCGCCCGAGAAAATAGTTTTGTGAAACGGCACCCAGGGGAAGTTTGGCCTGTACAGCATCGGCCGGCGCGTAAGGAACGGCCCCGACCAGCATATCGCCATTTCTTGGGAAAAGTTGCGGAAAGGTCTGATTAAACCAATCAACCAGGCCAGCCTGTGATCGAAAGTTTGCTGTTAACCCCAATGGTTCGAGATCGACGGTCCCGATCCCGTCTTTTGCTGTTTTCAAGAAGAGTCCGACGTCAGCTTCCCGGAATCGATAAATCGACTGCATTGGGTCCCCGACGACAAATAAAGTCCGGCCGTCCCCCTGTTCCCAGCCAAGCGTCAGGTTTTGCAATAAGGCATACTGGGTATAAGACGTGTCCTGGAATTCATCAACGAGAATATGTTTGATACTGTTGTCAAGCTGCAGCAACAAATCTTCCGGTGTCTCTATAGAACCGAGAGCAGCCCGTGCAGAACCGGCAATTTCGACAAAATCGACCCTGCCGGACGATCTAAAGACGTTTCTTAATTCAACAACAGCCAACGGCAATAAGTCGATAAGACTTTGCAGAGCGTGCCATTGCTGTTCATCATAGGAGACAGCTGGCAGGCCACGAAGAGCAACAATCGCCGCAGATTTCTCCGGATCCGTGGCAAAATGTGCCAGCAACAGCTGCATCTTCTCCTTCATGGCCGCCTCTTCGGCCGCGGCATTCGGAGGAAATCCGGTGTTGACATCAACCCTTTTTCGGATTGAATCATTGCCGGTTAACAACAGATTGGTCAGTGATAACCACTGTAAATGAGCCGATGGTTCAGTCAGGTCACCGGTGTAACCGACAAAAGGTTCAAGAATGTTTTTCACCCCTGACTGATCGAGATTTGCACTGGCAAACATGGCGAGTTCAAGCAGTTGCTGACAGGTAGCTTGTCCCAGAGTCTGACGGGTTGAATCGACGGTTGCGATAACAAAGGATTCAAGGGCAGATTCGAGAATGTGTTTTGACTGCCCCTGGCTATCGATCAAATGTCGAATCCACTGGTCACGTCTGGCTAACATGGCAACGATCAACTGCCGAAGCTGAGTCACTCTATTGTCGAGATGCTGCAGCATAAATGCTATCGATTGACTGGAGTGAGAGTCTGATTCAAGTTTCGCCAACAGGTTTTCGGCGGCCTGAAGATAAAGCTCTTCGGCATCATCGGTGACCCCAGGCTGATCACCGAGTCGTGCTATCCACGGCATTCGACGGGAAAGAGATGAACAGAAGCTGTCAATCGTCATAATCTGCAGACGGGCCGGGTTCTCCTGTAAATTCCAGTTGCAGGCATGATCCCGCTCAAGGACAACCCGGGCACGGGCCCAGGTCTCCCGTTCATGTGACGCGTGCGGCATCTCATCCGAGGTGGCACGATCAAGGGCTTCCAGCAACCGGGATTTCATTTCTCCGGCCGCTTTCCGGGTGAAGGTAATGGCCAGTATCTCTTCCGGGGATTCTGCAACAGCCAGCAAGGCAAGAATCCGCTGAATCAGCAGTTCGGTTTTGCCGGAACCGGCGGGTGCCTGGACAATGAATGATTGTTTAACATCGAGAGCCTTGGCTCTTTGCGCAGCATCGGCAATATGGGTTTTTTGAGATTCAGACATTTTCATCCTCCCACTGCGCCCAATGATCTGCTTCATGAATGCGGCAGAGAGTGGCCAGATCACAATATTTACAGGTGTCGACCTTATCAACCGGGTCAATTGTCGCATCACCGTTGACAAAGGCATTCCCCAACTCAGGGAGCGCTTCGCGCCAACTGTCAAGAACCTGATCGATAGTGTTCCAGCCGTTTTCCGTCAGGAATTTCTGTAGTTGCCGTTCATTGAGTTTCGGGAACATCTCAGGGGTTCGAGCAATTCCGGAGAAGCGGCATTCGGCCGGCTTGCTGCGAACAGCAGCAAACAGGACAGCGCCAATCTCACTATTTTCCAGTTTCTGGCAATATATCGGTAACTGCGGTTCACTGATACGCCGGCCGAACCACTGTAAAGGGTCAGGCTGGCCGGTTTTGTAGTCGATAATAGCCAGAGTGCCATCCTCGAGGCGATCAATCCGGTCAATCCGGGTGCGAAAATGGAGTCGGCCGATCGTCTCCTCGTGTAACTGTTCCTGCTCAACAATTTCAAAAGGAGACCTGTTACGTTCCCGTTCCAGCCACTTGAACCCTTGACCGGCCAAACGCTGTATTTCTAGAAGTCTGAGTCTTGAAGGCATGTCTGCCTTGTTAACAGCCTCTTCTCTCGCCACGGCCATTTCCGCAACTTTTTCCAGCTTCTCGAGGATCGCTTCATCCGTCATCTGACAAAAGCGTTGATGCGAACGAATATCAGCCCAGAAAAATTCAAGCATACTGTGGACCAGGGTGCCGCGGGTCATATTATCCAGACCGATGTCGGGCGACTCGATCCCCTTGGAGTTGAGTCGATGATGAGCAAATGCCCGGAATGGGCAGAGGGCCTGATCTTTGACAATTGCCGTCCCACCACTGACCGGTTTCTTCGATATAAGCGGAGCAACCTTGTAGTCCGAAATTTTCTCCAATGGTCGTCGGGAACCGAATATCGCCGGGGCCGGGGCCATGCTGGGCAGTGTCGGTAAATCGATTGGTTCCAAAGAGTTCAACAGGGCGCCCGGCCGGTTTTGGATGCCCGCCTCGTTCAATGGCCAGCTGTAAATAACATTACTTGCAGATGCTGAAAGACGTTTTATCAGTCGCTTCGCATAGTCCAGTTCACGATTGGCATCGGCATGCGGCATCTGCTTACGACGTTGGGCAGCCAGCGGAATAAAAGGATTCGGTCGTAACGGTTGTGGCATGGCCCCGGCATGCATGCCGAGAACCCATAAATGATCAAAATGCAAACCGCCCGCTTCCAGCATGCCGAGAATCTGCACCTGCGATCCACTTGATTCAGCTTGAAACGTTGCTTCATTGGTTAATCGTTGCACCAGCGCCGTTGTAAAAGAACGATCAACCGGTCCGGACACCGCATCAAAGGTCGCAAGTCCGGCAAGAACCTCACGAAATTTATCGACGGCCTGATACTCACGACTCGACAATGTGCGATCGCCAGGCCAGCCACAGGACTGAAGGGTCCGGGCGAATCGCTCTGCCCAGATACCCGGGAGATCCTTGCTCCTCGATTTTTGAAAATCGACCAGAGCATCTATAACGTCAGTAAAGGCGGTATCGCAGCCGACACTCTTCAGCGCTCCCTTAAGCTTCCAGAGAGGCAGTTCAGCAAGCCTTTTTTTCCTGAACTTTACGTCTGTCAGCCCCCTTTGCCCATAGCTGGCCGATGCAGCCTGAATATAAGGAGTACGCAGCAACC
This sequence comes from Desulfuromonadales bacterium, assembly GCA_041573815.1. Lineage (GTDB taxonomy): Bacteria > Desulfobacterota > Desulfuromonadia > Desulfuromonadales > UBA2294 > BM707. The sequence goes on along the minus strand of JBFFPW010000053.1, from coordinate 1,371 downwards.
AGCTCAACTCATCCACGCTAACCGTTCTGGCGAGGGTCAACAATTTCAGCGCGGCAAATACCGGACCTTCGTTCGCCAGGGGATCTCCAAGGGAGATATTGAAAGGGAGTAATTGCCCGCCGCCAAGAACCTTACCGGCTGGATCAAATTCATCGAGAAATTTTTGATAGATAAGGCTTTTGTATGATTCAAGATGTGGTGCAACAATACCGATTCGCACTTCCGGGTTCTCTGCAGCTAATCCACGTGCCCAGCGGGCGCATTGTTCAACCTCGGTGGTGTTATCCGGTGCGGCAATGACACCATTATTGGCAGTTGTCGATGCATGATCATTAACAATGACAACAGTGCACCCGGCTGTTTGCAACGAATCCTGCAGGGATTTTTGCACGGGATTGAAATCATCGAATCCGGCGAAAATCACACCGGACTCCACCTTGATTTTTCCGACATCAATAGCTTTACTGATAAAACTGATGATCGTACAGGGATCAATCCAGCCCTTTTCCGAAAGCATTTTTTCCCATGTGTTCTGCCATCGTAAAAAAGCCCGGTGATCTTCTGCGGCCTCATCTGTAGTGAAGCCTGCCTGGAAGTCATGTAATAGTTTATAGGCCTGCCGGGCCTTTCTTGCGGTCGGGGTTATCTGCAGAAGTTCATGGTCTGATGCGACAACGTCCTTCTGAATAATTGTTTCCCATAGGAAAGCGGCCTGCGATGAGGTCAGTATCCGTTCGGAAATATCAAGAGAGGTGATAAGTTGCCTACACCACGACTCAAGAGGCATGATCATCGGACGATCCCAGGCCATTTTGCCTGAAGCAACCATAGATTGATCATAATCAGCCATTATCTGTCGCGACAGACGGTTTGTCGCCGTGAGACAGACATCACCCTCAAGCAAGCGTTTTAACAGGTCAGAATTATTGTTCATGATGTCTGGATGTTATTTTCTGTTGAAGACAGAATATGGCACAACCACAAATAGCACCGGCCACATTGGCGGCCAGATCAAGCCATTCACCTTGACGAGACGTAATATACGTGCGTTGAATGACTTCAAGTAAAGCGCCAAGGATGAAGCAGTAAAATACTGAAATAAAGATGGTTTTAGAAATACTGACAGCAAAGAGTTGCAATGATCGGCACGTGAGCCAGGCCGCCAAAAGATAGGACATAAAATGCAGGAGTTTATCCTGGCCTTTGAAAAGATAAAGACTCGGTGCGGAGACAGGCAATATCGAAAGAAGAACAAGGGCGACTGTCCAGAATATGACAGCGCAGAGCCTTAGATAGAAGCACTTACGACAATCTGAGATATCGCGATCAGCAATCATAAAATCAGCAATCAATAAAAAGACCGTGCATACA
>JBFFPW010000052.1:0-7863 GCA_041573815.1 Desulfuromonadales bacterium | reverse complement strand
GGGAGCCGAAATCTATCATGGCGGTGTCATCTACTACAGCCTCGGAAACTACGCTTTTGGCTCGTACAGCCAGAGCTCGGTTACCGCCGGCATGGCTCGCATCTGGTTTGAGAACGGCAAACTGCAAAAAGCGGAGATTTTACCGCTCAACGTTTTCAATATCGACGTCCATTTTCAGCCACGCCCACTGGCACACGGTCCGGCCTACGCCTTCGCCCGCGAATTTAATAATTTTTCCGAGCCGCTCAATACCAGGCTGATAAAGCAGCCGGGGCTGTTTTGGGGGATAGAAAAGATTGAACCAGTGCAAGACACAGTGCTGTTGGCCACAAAGACACAAAGACCCGAAGAAGATCAAAAAAAATAGCTCGTGTAAAAACGTAAAATAAAAATTAGATAAAAAAAAGGGTCAGGATAAAAGCTGTCCCCCTTTTTAATTTTCACATCATGACAGTTCAAAGGTTGATCAAAAAGCGTCAGATGCAAGGCGCCTGAAGACTGAGGAATGAGGCGTAGCGACAGCTACGTTGCAATGACGAAGTTGAAGGGAACGCAGCAGATGGCGTTTTTTCATCAACCTTATTTCCCCTTGACCCACCATTCTTCATCATCATCAAACCACCATTTTGAAGAGTCGGTCTCCCAGATTGTTTCCGCCAGCTGCTTGGCGGTGTCGGTTTTCAACCGCTGCACGGCAAAGGGGTACCACTCATCGGCGTTACGATTGCCGAGATCACGGTACTCTTTGAGAGCCAGAATCATCTCGAGCTGATCGGCATCATGAGCCAACTCAGCTTCGCGGGTTTCACCGACGGAGAACTATTTCAAAACCTCGCGATAATCGTCACCGAACGGCAGGGTCCGCGCCAGGTCTTCAATGGCTTTCTCTTCATCGGCCTTGACATACTTTTTGTTCATATAGTTGAGATCGCCGGTGCGCGCTTCGGGGATGTCGTGAAAAAGGCAGATCTGCAACACCCGGCCGACGTCCGCTTTTTCGTCCATCCGGGCCAGAGTATAACCGATCATCGCCGTACGGAAGATATGCTCCGCCACTGACTCGGCACCGGAGCCGAGGAACTGAAATCCGGTCCGCGGTGTGCGCTTGAGCATGCCGACTTCAAAGAGAAAGTTTGCCAGATTCTTCATAAAATCCTTCCATCAACATTATAAATTCCCGTCAATATGCCACAAATCAGGATGGCTAAGCAAAAATTTCGTTCTACAAGGCGCAGTGATTTTTCAAGGGCGAAGACATACAACAGTAAGTCAAGATCATGAAAAATTGCGGCAACGCTGTAGTACGGAACTTTTGCGCCGCCATCAGCCGAGACGGATAAGGAATACACCGGCGAGGATCAGGGCCGAGGCCGTAAAACGGATACGGCCGCAGGTTTCACGGAGAAAAACGACACCAATAATAACCGCAATAAGAAGGCTGACTTGCCGAACCGGCACAGCGTAACTAACCGGCGCCATCTGTAAACCATAGCGAAAGGCAAGAAATGAACACATCATAACCGGGCCGGAAAGCAAGATCAGCCAGCGGCTCTTTCTCCATTCCTCAAAAATCTTCCCTCGGTAGGATGGACGCAGCAAATTGCCAGTCATAATCAGGAACATGAAGCAGACCATCAGGTGAGTGAAGTAGAGCGGCGAATACGCCATGACGCCCATCTTGTCGAGAATCGCCCCGATCGAGTAGACAAATCCGGCCGCGAGTGCGAACTGCACCGAGTGATTGCCGAGGTTGCGGAAAGGCCGCAGGATATCGGCAGAGCCGAGAGAGGGCAGCTGCACAACATAAGCGCCACAGAGGACCAGCAGTATGCCGGCAACACCGACCGGAGTCAGACTTTCATCCAATATAAATGCACCCCAGATCGGCACATAGAGCATCGCTGTCTGCGACAGGGGATAGGCAATCGAAAGATCACCAGTACGATAGGCTCGACCGTTAAAAAGATGATACAATACAAAACAGATTGCACCACCGATGGCATACAGTAGCACCTGAAGCCCCGGCTGCGGGATCGGCTCGGCCCGGAACAAAATATAAAGATTGAGCATGCCGCCGGACATGAGAAACATCCACCAGACAAAAACCGTCTTGTGAACACTTCTCTTCACCAAAAGATTCCAGAGGGCGTGCATCAATGCTGAGAAAACGATGAGCGAAAAGGCGGTTGGTGACATGCGCCGCATTCTAACTGAATAACTATCAGTTAGCGAGATGAATTTTAGCGATATTAAAACTTACTACATTCTAAATTAAGGAGAACCTTACATGGCGACCCGAATAGAACGCGATTCAATGGGAACAATGCAGGTGCCGGAATCTGCACTTTATGGTGCGCAAACCGCCCGAGCCCTCAACAACTTCCCGATTTCCGGTATCCGCTTTCCGCGACCGTTCCTGCGATCAATCGGCTTGATCAAGGAACATGCTGCCTATGTCAACAAGGAACTCGGACTGCTCGATAACAAGATCGCCCTGGCGATCATGGATGCCGCAGCCGAAGTGGTCGAGGGGCGACTTGACGATCACTTCCCGGTCGATATCTTCCAGACCGGTTCCGGCACCAGCAGCAACATGAACGCTAATGAAGTTATTGCCAACCGGGCCGCACAACTGCTGGATGAAGAGATCGGCGGCAAGGCTGTCCACCCGAATGACCATGTCAACTTTGGCCAGTCGAGCAACGATGTCATTCCGACGGCGATCCATCTGGCGGCAGCGACAGAGATAAACGGCTCGCTCATTCCGGCACTGCAACAGCTACAGCAGCTGATGCTCGACAAAGCAACAGAGTTTGACGATATCATCAAGATTGGCCGGACCCATCTACAGGACGCCACGCCGATCCGCCTTGGTCAGGTTTTTGGTGGTTACTCGCAACAACTGGAACTGGTCATAGCCGAACTGAAAAAAAGCCTGGAAGTACTATGTGAACTCCCCCTCGGCGGAACCGCAGTCGGGACCGGCATTAACACCCACCCCAACTTTGCCGCCAAGGTCATTGAACAGATCGCCAACGTCACCCGCTTGCCGTTACGTGAAGCGAGTGACCACTTCGCCGCCCAGGGTGGCAAGGAAGCGGTGGTCGCCGCAAGTGGGGCCTTGAAAACCACTGCTGTTGCCCTGTTCAAGATCGCCAACGACATCCGGCATCTCGGCAGCGGTCCGCGCTGTGGCCTCGGTGAACTGCAACTGCCGGCGGTTCAACCCGGCAGCTCGATCATGCCGGGCAAAGTCAATCCGGTCATGGCAGAAAGCCTGATGCAGGTCTGCAGCCAGGTTGTTGGCAACGATACGACGATCTCTCTCGGAGGTTTGTCCGGGAATTTCGAGTTGAATGTCATGATGCCAGTCATGGCGCACAACATTCTCCAGTCAATTGATCTTTTAGCGAATGGCGCAACACAGTTTAGTGAACAGTGCCTTAAGGGGCTTGAGGCCAACCGGGAGAGATGTGAATCGCTGGTCGAGGAGAGCCTGGCCATGTGCACGGCCCTGGCGCCGGTCATTGGCTACGATCAGGCCGCGGAGATTGCCAAGGAGGCCTATGCCGAGGGTAAAACAGTCCGGGAAGTTGCCCGAGAGAAAAAGCTTCTGTCGGAGGAAGAACTCGAACGCATACTCGATCCCTACCCGATGACCGAACCGGGGATTCCGGGCAAAACCCGCTAATCGTCGTTATGCAACTGGCCGCACTTCCAACAGGAGTTGAATTGACCCTCAACGTCCTCGCCACAGTTGGAGCAGACCCACGGCTGGCTGGTTGATTCACTCCCCATAAGTTGCTTGAGCAAACTCATGGCCCGGGGATAAAGATCGTCATCGACCACCCAAAGCTCTGGATAACACTCGACAAAAGGGATTTCGCCGAGCCCGGCAAACAGCTCTTCGTTACGCAACAGACACTTGACCCCTTCGCGTTGCAACATGTCTTTGTACATGCCGGCGATAGCCCGCTCTGCCAGACTGAACGTATGGAGTTTTTTCACATGACCTCCGGGCGGAGAACAATGATGCCGGGCTTGCCTTGCAGATATTCAGACAATGGCGAATCGATAACGTAGGGGGTCGCTGGCTGCGAAGATGCGTGCCGAAGAAATGGCTGACCGTCTCTGAAAACCAGCAGGCCGACATGGCTGACATCGAGCCACGGTTTGACTGAGTAAATACCAACATAATCCCCGGCCTGCAGCCGTGCCACCACCTCACCTTTGATGGCTTCGGTCGGGATATAGTTGAGCGACGTTTCGCGAATCGGCACTGCAGGCAGAAGGTTTTCGCCATTCGCCTGACGATTGAGAGATTTAGTAACGTTGCGAACCGCAGTGCCCGCAACTGCAATCGTCACATCGGCAATTAATGGACTTTCAACCCAGTCACTGAAATAATGCCGGCGCGTCGACCATGAAACATTATGATCCCGGTAGCGGACGTCAATTAACGCCTGAGCAAACGAGTCATACGAGTCAATCCGTCGCAATGCCTCGACATAATCAAGCAGGGTGAAACAATCGACCGCCTCCAACTGCACAGTCAGTCGTTCCTTTTGGTCGGGGCCGCCGCCAAGGGTATTCGTCCGATAAGGTGTGCCGAGGAAATATTCCGAAAGACATACGGCCCGGACTCCCGGAGATGATTGCCGACAGGACGAATTGGCAACAGACAGCCGCTGCGGCAAGCTGTTTTCAGCGGCGTAAGCCAAAGGCAACAGGCCAAAGACAAGAACAACAAGAAGAATTATGCCCCGCATCGATAACATTCTCTCGCCTTAACCTATCAGCGCAATCAACTCACTTCCCATTTCAGCAATTTGCCATTGACGCAAACCCTTGATGCCCTCAAGCTCCTTCAGCGTGGTGGGTCGTACCCGCGAAACGGCTTCCAGTTGGGCATTATTGATCAACACGCCGGGGTCAAGGTTAAACTCCCCTGCCTTGTCCAGGCGCCATTTTTTTAGTTTTGTCAGAATTCTTTCTGCCTGGGGATCTTTCTGGGTACGGGCTGCGCGGGGGAAATGTGGCCAATCCTCTTCAGGGATGGCCGAAGCTTTTTCAATACAGGCCAGCAAGTTTTTACCGTAACGATCAATCAAGCGATCATTTATTCCCTCGCAACCAGCCAACTCCTTTCTGGTCTTTGGCGCCTGTTGCGCCATGGCCAGGATTGACTTGTTGCCAAGAACCATAAAATGTGGCCGATTACGTCGTGCCGCTTCCTGGTCCCGCCACTGCAGAAGTTCTTCCAAAAATGCTAACTGATGCCGCTCCAATCTGCCGGCGCCCTTGAAACGCAAAAACAGAGGACCACCATTCACGGCAAAAGCAACACCCTCGAGAATCCTGCACTCTTCCTCGACCCAGCCTGTTCTACCGAGTTCCTGCAGCTGCTTTTCCAGAATAGCTACGAGGCGGTGCAGGTGCCGGGTATCTTCGGCGGCGTAATGAACCATTTCCGCCTTCAATGGCCGTTGCGACCAATCAGCCCGCTGATATTTCTTGTCAAGCTCAATGGAAAAATACTTCTGCAGCAGATCGGCCAAGCCGATTTTTTCCTCGCCACATAATTGGGCTGACACCATGGTGTCGAACAGGTTATTGACAACAAAACCATAATCCCGTTTGAGGCTCCGCAGGTCATAATCGGCGGCGTGGAATATCTTGCGAATATCTTCGGCAGCAAAGAGTGGTGCCAAAGGCGCCAGGTCTGCACCGGCAATCGGATCAATAATCACCGTTTCAACAGAAGAGGATATCTGCGCCAGACAGATTTTTTCCTGGTAACTGTGCAAGGCATCCATTTCCAGGTCAATGGCAACCGATTTTTCCTGCATCAGCCTCAAGGTTAACTCGGCAACTTCCTGATCGGTCGTTAATATCGGCACACTACTCATTTATTTTCTTCTTTCAATATCAGCTTGAGAACCTTTTGGTGAGCACCATGCAAAGGACTTTCTGCCAGCGCCCCTGCATCATGCCAGAATGCATCGTTTTCGGCAATTTTACTCTCTGAACATGAACGGACCCGATAGACCTCAGCCTGCAAACGGAAATGGCTGTACGTATGGTTGATCGTGCCAACAAAAATGACATCGGGATCAAACGGCAAGTTCGATTGCATTTTCTGCAATACCTCACCAGAACTCATGGCAGCAGCAACATCCTGACAAGGAAACTCCCACATACCTCCCAGCAGACCTTCTGCCGGTCGACGCCGAACCAGTAGCCTGCCAAGACAATCGGCAACCAGGACAACCTGCCGACGGGTGGCAACCTTGGCCTTTTGTTTCTTTGTCGGCAATTGATTCTCCAACCCTTGCTTTTTTGCCTGACAAATATCCCGCAGAGGGCACTCCGGGCATCGTGGTTGCCGCGGCAGGCAGACGGTAGCACCAAGGTCCATGATCGCCTGGGCATAATCATGTGGCCGTTGATTCGAGGTAAAGGCTGCGGCCCAACTCCAGAGCTTTTTCTCGGATTGACTCTCGCGCGGTGGTTCGGCCAACGCCATGAGACGGGCCAGCACACGCCGAACATTGCCATCCAGTATCGGTGCAGGGCGATTAAAAGCAATCGAGACAATCGCTCCGGCCGTCGAGCGGCCAACACCAGGCAGTTGCAACAACTCATCAACCGTCTCCGGAAACCGGCCCCCATACTTTTCTACAACGAGAATGGCCGCCTGATGAAGATTACGGGCCCGCGAATAATAACCAAGCCCCGACCATAGTTCGAGGACAGACTCCTGAGAGGTTTTTGCCAAACTTTGCACATCAGGAAATTTTCCGAGAAATCTTTCATAGTAGGGAATGACTGCGGCGACTGTCGTTTGCTGCAGCATGATTTCCGACAACCAGATACGATATGGATCGCGGGTTTGGCGCCAGGGGAGGTCGCGGCCATGCAGTCCGTACCAGTTCAGCAGCTCATTTGAGACCTTTTCAGGCGGGAAATTAAAATCCATAAAAAACATCCCCCTTTCTGTGAAGGGGGAATTTTCTAACCAATCTCTTTAAGTGCTTCGATTGTTGTTTGCATCTCTTCTTCGTTGCCAATGCTGATCCGCATGCCATGCGCCAGAAGTGAGTCAGAAAAGAATCGAACCAGAATTTTCCGGGCAAACAGCGCCTCGTAAATCCGCTTGCCGTCCCGGTCGGCTGGAATAGCAAAAACGTAATTCCCTTGCGAAGGGAGGACTGTATAGTTCAGCTTCTCAAGTTCCGCGACAAACCAGCTCCGGGTTTGCTTGATCTTTTCGAGCGATTTCCGAAAATACACCTGATCCTTCAGGGCCGCCGTCGCCGCCGTCTGGGCAAGGCGATCAATATTATAGTGGTCCCTTATTTTGTCGAGAGCGACAATGACTTCCGGTCGGGCGATCGCCAGACCAAGCCGCATGCCGGCCAAGGCGTAACTTTTAGAAAAGGTTCTGGTCACAATAATATTTTCATGTTGCCGCACCAGTTCCAGAGCATTGTCTTCAGCAAAATCGGCATACGCCTCATCGACGACCAGCACCCCGTCACAGCGAGCAGCGATGGCCGCAATATACTCATTACTGAACGGAACTCCGAGTGGCGCATTGGGTGATGTCAAAAAAACCAGTTTACCACTGTACCGTTCCGGGAAATCGGCAATTTGCCAATCCTCGGTCAGGGAAAAAGTTCTGATGGTTGCGCCCTGAATAGCCGCCAAAGTTGCATAATAGGAGTATGACGGCTGGATAAAAGCCAGCTCTTCTTTTTCCCCGACATAAGCGCGGATCAGGTTATTCAACAGTTCATCTGAGCCATTGGCCATAATGACCCAGGAGGGATCAAATCCGTAGAGATCGGCGGCGGCATTGCG
>JBFFPW010000051.1:0-7871 GCA_041573815.1 Desulfuromonadales bacterium | reverse complement strand
GTCATTCTTGAAATTAAAGCAACCAATAGTACCCCTGGTACGACTGTTGCCACTGGTGCTGGTGCTGCACCGTCAATAGATACTAAAGAGGCTCAAACCAAGATGTTGGTCAATGATGGCGATACGATGGTTATTGGCGGTATCTACGTTGAAAAGGATGATTACAGTGAAAATGGTGTGCCGATCCTGATGCATATACCATTTCTTGGAAACCTGTTTAGATCTACCAAGAGTAATAAGAACCGCACTGAGCTCATGATTTTTGTTACACCGCGTATCATTGAGTAGAATGTATATATAAATCAGTAATAAAAGGGCAGGGGATCCTGCCCTTTTATTTTAACTAGATTTCTAAATATGAATCATATTTTTTTGATCGGATTTATGGGTGCTGGTAAAAGCACTGTCGGACGTATCCTTGCTGATATTTTAAATCAGGACTTTATCGATTTGGATGATTTGATTGTTCAATCGGAGGGCGTCTCGATCAAAAGTATATTCAGCAATGAAGGTGAACAATATTTCCGTGACCTTGAATCATCACTGCTGAACAGTATTGCCGTTTCTGAAACAAAAGTTGTTTCTACTGGCGGTGGCTGCGTTGAACGTGAAGAGAATAGAAAGGTTATGACGACATCCGGGAAGATGGTATATCTTGATACCCCGTGGGATGTCATCGTCGAGCGGTTGTCTGGTTCTACGGAGCGCCCATTAGCCACAAAGGAAAACAATTGGGAAAAAACTTTTTCATTGTTTGAAAAACGCATGCCGCTGTACACAACAGCTGATATTACCGTTCATACCTCTGGTAAAACTCCAGAGGCCATCGCTCATGAAATTGTTGATTTAGTAGGGCCATAAAATGAGTATAAGAGAATCAATAACAGTCGGGCTTGAAGATCGTAGCTATCCGATCCATATCGGGCCAGGTTGTCTTGATTTTTTACCAGACTATCTGACAGAAATTCATTTCCCGACAGAATTAACGGTTATCACCAATGATACGGTCAATAATCTTTATGGTGACACTCTCCTGTCTATCCTCGAGGACGTCGGTAGTACTGTTTCTATCATTACAATAGAAGATGGCGAACAGTACAAATCATTCTCGACACTCTCTTCTATTTACGATGAGCTGGTTAGTCATAATATTGATAGAAGTTCCGGAATTATTGCACTCGGTGGTGGTGTCGTTGGCGATATTGCCGGATTTGCTGCGGCTACTTTTTTGCGCGGCATACCGTATGTTCAGGTTCCAACGACACTTTTGTCCCAGGTGGACAGTTCGGTCGGTGGCAAGACTGCAATTAATCACCCTCTGGGGAAAAACCTCATAGGCGCGTTCAATCAGCCGAAGCTGGTCTGTATCGACATTGATCTGTTGAACAGTCTGCCGGAAAGAGAGTTTAGAGCAGGATTCGCTGAAGTCATCAAGTACGGCATTATCAGAGATAAAAACTTTTTTGAATGGTTACGTCGCAATAAAGAGCAATTGCTTGATAAAAAACCAGATGCGCTTGTTTATGCGATAAAGACGTCTTGTCAAATAAAGGCCGATATTGTAGAAATTGATGAAAAAGAAAGCTCAATCAGGGCAATTTTGAATTTCGGCCACACATTTGGTCACGCCGTTGAGTCGTTGACCAATTATCAACAATATCTACATGGCGAAGCCGTTTCTATCGGGATGGTTTTTGCGGCCAAGGTTTCACATGAATTGGGATTCTGCACGGAAAATGATATCGAGGAAATTATTGATATCTTGACGATGTTTGATTTGCCTGTGCTTGGTCCTCCGTTTTCATCTGATGAATACCTTGAATCGATGAGCCATGACAAAAAAGTAAAGAGTGGCCAGCTAAATATGGTCTTTAATAAAGCTATTGGTGACTGTATAGTTGAAAAAGTACAAAATCCTGCTGAACTTTTCGAAAAGTTTTTTAGTGAAATTCAGGTGAATGCATGACTGATCAGGCAACATTGCTTACGAAAATAGAAGAGTATAAAGCAACCCTTGGTCAGGATCCCAAGTCTACGGTTTTCGTCCAACTATGCGATGCTTATCTGCAACTTGGGCAAGTTGACGATGCCCTTGAGACTGCCTTGAAGGGGACCTGGGAATTGCCACAGTTTGCCGATGGCTATGCAGCTGTTGGCCGGGTTTATTATGCACGGAAAGTTGTTGGCAAGGCTGAAGCTGCTTTTTATAAAGCTCTGTCTGTCGACCAAATGTGTGTTCCTGCCTATAAAGGGTTAGCTAGAATCCTTAAGGATCAAGGTGATATACAGAAAGCTTCAGATATCTTGACCAAGGCTATCATGCTAGACCCCACGGATATTTCACTGCAACGAATGATAGAGTCTCTTTCGTCTCTCCCCGGTGCTGCTCAGGAAGTTAATCAGGTTGTTTCGGCGCCGATTACTCATCAGGAGCCAGTTATGGATCAAACCACTGATAGTATGAAGCCGATAACGACAGCGACGATTGCCGATATATATATTGAACAAGGGCTGTATGGCAAGGCGCTTGATGTCTATAAAGAACTGTTATCTGAGAACCCTCAGGATGTCACCGTTCAGCAAAAAATATCAGAGCTACAAGTACTCATGAATAATTCTGCTGCACCGTCACCACCTGCCACGGCATTTTCAGTAGAACCACAGGCCGTTGTTCCTGATATGAACTCTGCTCCTTTGGAGACTGGTAGCAGTAACGTTGTTGTTGATAGATTGAATGATTGGCTTGCAGCTATACAAGCGAGGAGGAATCGTGTTTAACGAAATTTTACAAGGCATTGTTCAGCAGACTGGCGGAGGTATAGGTGCCGTTTTGATGGGATATGATGGGATAGCCATAGAACAGTATCTTGAGCCGGTCGAAGGTTTTGATTTTCAATTGTTGGCAGTTGAGTATGCCAATGTTCTTAAAGAAATAAAAAAGACAGTTGAAATTCTTGATACCGGTCGCATGGAAGAAGTTTCCATTAAGACGGAACGTTTCTTTGTTATCATCCGTTCTTTGACTGATGAATATTTTCTGGCACTGACCCTTGATCGCAAAGGTAATTTTGGTAAGGGACGCTACTTGATGTTGCGAGATGCCCCCAGACTTCTGGAAGCTTTGACTTGAGGCTAATATGCAAGTACTTGTGTTACATGGACCCAACCTGAATTTACTCGGCACTCGTGAACCGGACGTTTATGGCTCCGAGACTCTGGCCGATATTGATGCTGATATACAAAAAATTGGCCGGGAAAATGGCGTTGAGGTGACCTGCTTTCAGTCGAATCATGAAGGCCAATTGATTGACAAGATCCATCAGGCTGCAACTGACGGTATTGATGGCATTATTGTTAATCCCGGTGGTTTAACTCATACCAGCGTCTCTTTACGTGATGCTATTGCTGCTGTGACAACACCTGTCGTTGAGGTTCATTTATCAAACATTCATGCCCGCGAAGCGTTTCGGCAACATTCCTTTATAACCCCGGTCGCTGTTGGTCAGATTAGTGGTTTCGGTGCTGCAGGTTATAAACTTGCTTTGCAGGGACTCTTGACCGTACTTTAAACGCCTCGAAATATTCTTATGTTGCAAAACAGGGTCGCTAAGGCCGACGATATAATTAAAAAGCATGGCCTTGATGCCATGCTTTTTACCGATATGCATAACATCAGATACCTGTCTGGTTTTACCGGTACTGATGGTGTCTTGTTAGTCTCTGCCAAAGGGAGCTGTTTTTTTACCGACAGTCGCTATACCACTCAGGCCGAAAATCAGGTCCAATGTAAACACCGCGAGTATAAACAGAAGATCTCCGATATTGCCGGTTACCTGAACAGTGATATCTGTACCGGTAAAGTCGGAATCGAGGGGCATGATGTGTCGATTGCAGCTTTTAACGAGTTGCGATTCAAATGCAATGAGTCAATAGACCTCCATGTCGTATCCGATTCAAATGCAATACGTGCAATAAAAGACAATAACGAACTGTCTCAAATTGAGAAATCGGCGGCTATTTCATGCCAGGCCCTGGAGTCAATACTTGAAAAAATTCATCCGGGAGTGACTGAGAGAGAGGTTGCTTTAGAATTGGAAATTGCATCCTTGCGATTTGGCAGTGAAGTCAAGGCTTTTGATTTTATTGTCGCTTCAGGTGCAAGAGGGGCACTGCCGCATGGCATTGCATCTGATAAGGTACTACAGGATGGCGATCTCGTAACCATTGATTTCGGTTCATGCTATAACGGGTACTATTCTGATGAAACAGTCAATTTTGCTCTTGGTGAGATTGATCAGGAACTCTATGAAATTCACGATATTGTTCTAAAAGCACACGATATGGCTGTTGAATCGGTAAAACCTGGGGTTTTTTTATCGGAAATTGATAAAATTGCGCGTGATTTTATTCGTGATAAAGGGTATGGTATCTACTTCGGTCATGGCCTTGGGCACGGAGTCGGTTTAGAAGTCCATGAAAGCCCCCGCGTTTCGCCTCTGGCTAATATGCAGGCTGAAGTTGGTATGGTCTTTACGGTAGAGCCCGGGATTTATATACCGGGTCTTGGTGGTGTTCGCATAGAAGATATGGTTGTCGTAACGGAAACTGGTAGTCGCTGTTTGACCCGCCTGCCGAAGAATTTACGCCAGCTTATAAATTAAATACAAATTATCAGGAGGTATTATTCAATGGATATCAAGGATATTAAAAATCTTATCAAAATGGTTACAGATACTGATATTTCCGAGTTTGAAATGGAGAACGCAGAAGAGCGTATCGTTATCAAACGCGGATCTGATCAGGAAGTCATTCACGTTGCCGCTCCAGCTGTGCATGCACCTGTTGCAGCTGCCCCGGTCGCGTCAGCTCCAGCCGTAGCTGCACCTGCCGCAGGTTCTGCTGATGCCAAGCCGGCAATGAACGATAAATACGAAACACTCAATTCGCCAATTGTCGGTACTTTCTACCGCAAGCCAAGTCCTGACGCCGATGTGTTCACTGATGTCGGAGCTGTTGTCGAAAAGGGTGCGGTTGTTTGTCTTGTCGAAGCAATGAAAATGTTCAATGAAATTGAAGCTGATTATAAATGCAGGATTATTGAGATTTTGAAAGAGGATGCAGAGCCCGTTGAATTTGGTGACCCTCTGTTTGTTGTTGAGCCTCTGTAATTGTTTTTTACTTTAATTCAGCTCAATATTCTAGTGGAGTTTAAATATGTTTCATAAAATACTGATCGCCAACCGCGGAGAAATTGCCCTGCGTGTCATCCGTGCCTGCAAAGAGCTTGGCATTAAAACTGTGGCGGTCCATTCTGACGTTGACAGTGAAGCTCTGCACGTGAAGCTGGCAGATCAAAGTGTCTGTATTGGTCCTGCACCCAGTTCAGGCAGTTATCTCAATATTAAGGCAATCATCAGCGCTGCTGAGGTGACTGATGCCGATGCAATCCATCCTGGCTATGGGTTTCTTTCTGAAAACGCCGAATTTGCTGAAATTTGTGAGAATTGCGGTATTACGTTTATCGGGCCATCGGCTGAAAGCATGCGTTTGATGGGCGATAAAATCAGCGCCCGACAGACTGTTACCAAAGCCGGAGTGCCGATACTCCCTGGAACAAAAGACAATGTCGCGACAGTTGATGAAGCGAGGAAGATTGCAGAAGAAATTGGTTTCCCGGTTATTATTAAAGCGACAGCTGGTGGTGGTGGCCGGGGCATGAAAGTTGTGCATTCGCAGCCCCATTTAGCGAATGCTTTTAACGCCGCAAGAACCGAAGCCGAAGCCGGTTTCGGTAATCCCGATGTTTATATTGAAAAGTTTTGCGAAAACCCCCGCCATGTTGAAATTCAAATTCTTGCCGACAAGCATGGTAACGTCATTCATCTTGGCGAACGCGATTGTTCCATCCAGCGCCGTCATCAAAAGCTGATTGAAGAAGCTCCGTGTCCGGTCCTCCCGCCTGAAGTCCGCAAGTCAATGGGCGATTGTGCTGTGGCCGCAGCCAAAGCCTGTAATTATTCCAGCGTAGGCACTATGGAGTTCCTCCTTGATAAACAGAATAAATATTATTTCATGGAGATGAACACCCGCGTGCAGGTTGAGCATCCGGTGACTGAAATGATTACCGGTGTCGATATCATCAAGGAGCAGATTCGTTCCGCCGCCGGGGAACCCTTGCGATACAAGCAGGAAGATATTCAAATCAAGGGGCACTCTATCGAGTGTCGAATTAATGCCGAAGATCCGGTCAAGTTTACACCTTTCCCGGGCAAGATTGATGGTTATCACACTCCAGGTGGCTTAGGTGTGCGAGTCGACAGTGCTGTTTACGACCAGTACACGGTTCTGCCGCATTATGATTCGATGATTGCCAAGTTGATTGTCCACGCAGACACCCGCGAAGAGGCGGTCAAGCGGATGGCCAGGGCCCTTGATGAATACATTATTGAAGGTATAAAAACAACAATTCCCTTTCATCAGCGTATCATGGGTAATAAAGAATTTTATGAGGGTGTCGATGTTGACACCGGTTTTATTGAACGTCTCACTCCGTAAATTAAGGGCCGGCAATGCCGGCCTTTTTTTATGCAAAGATTCAGATGAAAAATTAAAGACTTTTCGTGTGTTTTTAAGTAACATTAGGAAATTGAAACCTTTTAGTACTTGTGATTTTCCGACTCCTGTCTTAGGGACATTCCAACCGGATTTTTAACTGATGCGTTGTCGTTACATTATAAGTTTACTCTCTGTGATCAGCTTTCTTCTCCTCTCGTCAGGCGTTCTTTTTGCTGATGAGAAGAATTCTGGTTCTGTGAGTATTAATTCTGATTCTCTCGTCAACAAAAACGACGTCAAGTTGACTGACGACTATGAATCTGGCGATGTTTCCTTGAAGCATCTACCTGAGAACAGCGTTGATATCGGTTTTACCGATGCGATTACCCTCGCTCTCGAGCAAAACCTCGAACTTAAAGCTGCGACCTATAGTGCGAGAGCCTCTGCGGCGGCACTCAAGGGTTCCTATGGTCTTTATGACCCCGTTTTGGGGTTCGATTTCACCTCAGGTGAAGAAAAAACTCTTCTCAATTTACCTGTCTCGCCTTTTGAAAATGATTACGAGAAGTCTTCTGTCTCAATTTTGCAGAGATTGCCTATAGGGACGGAATTGACGCTATCCGGAACTTTGCTCAAAAATGAGATCATTCCAGCACCGACAATAAATCCATCGTACGATACTCAGGCCCGCTTACGTTTAACCCAACCGATCCTGAAGGGCTTTGGCCCGACTGTTTTTGCCAAACAAGTTGTTTTTGCCTCAAACGACAAACAGATAGCTTTACAAGATCTCAGACAAAAAGCTTTTGATATCGTAGCGGCTGTTCGTAATGCTTATCTGGTGGTATTACAGTCCCAATACGAACTCTCTTATCGGGAAACCTCAGTGGAACTTGCCCGCCGTATCGTCCAGGAAAACAATGCCCGGGTTGAAGCTGGCATTCTCGCTCCGGTAGAAAAGCTGGAAGCTGAGGTCGGACTTCAGGCTCGTGAGAGATTGCTGCTCGACTCGCAACGAAATTTTGATGACGCTCTTGATCAATTCAATTTGCTGATAAACGCTGAAGAGACAATTTATCTGCCCGTTATTCAGAGTTTCAATATGAATTATAAAACATCTGAAAAGGCAGGGGTTCAGTCCGGACTTCTGAAGAGACCAGATGTTATGCGACGGATGAAAGAGATAGAGAAGGTTCGAACTGAAAGAACGATTGCCCGAAATTCATTACTTCCGGTATTGGATGTTGTGGCTTCTTATTCTCAAAATGGTTTGAGTGACAACGCTGATGATTCCATCGAAATCACTAAGGACGGTG
>JBFFPW010000050.1:0-7945 GCA_041573815.1 Desulfuromonadales bacterium | reverse complement strand
CCTTGAACCGGTTCAGGGAAAACTCGGTCTCAGCCATACCCGGTTCGATATTGGTGACGCGAATTTTTTTACCAAGCAGGTCGCACCTCAGGTTGCGTGAAAACTGCTGAACGAACGCCTTGGTGCCACCATATACATTACCGCCGGGATAAGGCCAGTTGCCGGCCACTGAACCGATATTAACAATCTGGCCACTGTTGCGTTCGACCATACCGGGCAGTAAGGCCCGGGTGCAATAGAGAACACCCTTGATATTCGTATCAACCATGGTATCCCAGTCATCCAGATCGGTTTGCCAGGAGGGTTCAAGCCCCAGGGCCAGACCGGCATTATTCACCAGGACATCGACAGCAGAGAACTCGTCAGGGAGGCTCGCAAATGAGCTGGCCACCGCTTCCCGATCGCGAACATCAAGCGGCAACAGGTGTACCTTCAGAGCCTCGCCGAGGTCTTGCTTGATTTCATTCAGTCTCTCTTCCCGGCGGGCCACAAGAACCAGGTTCCAGCCATCGGCGGCAAAACGATCAACGCAAGCTTTACCAAAACCGGAAGTTGCACCTGTAATAACAACAGTTTTATTCATAAAGAAACCTCCCCTATTTCATCCAAGAGCTTCACTTTAACTTCGGCTTCTGCCATGACCTCACTGTTGCATAGCAAGCGAGCGCTGACATGAGCAATTTTCCTTTTAATCGATATCACCTCGGCCATTACGCAAACTTCAGTGTCGGTCGAAACCGGTTGACGAAACCGGATATTCAAAGCGGCTGTCACACCATGCATCGATACAGGACGGCAGGCATAGATCGCTGCTTCATCGAGCAGAGCAGAAATAATACCACCGTGCACCACTCCCTGCCACCCCTGATAAAGTTCAGACAAGGAAATTGTGGCTTCAGACTGATTGCCTCGATCATTGATCCTGAAAGCAACCTTTAATCCAATCGGATTGTCCGGCCCACAAATAAAGCATTTCTGGTCAGCTTCTACCTTCACCCTCTTTCCTTTCATAACCAAAAGAATTTAATCATTAAAGCATATTGATCTTTATTTTACATGTCTGTTAAGATGCCGATATTAATTGACTTTTAAAAGGAGGAAGTTATGGCTGATTCAGTAAGTGTTGCTCTCATTGGTGCTGGCAGGACTGGCACTCCGTTACTACAGGAAATGGTCAAGTATTCCTACATCAATATTATTGGTGTCGCTGATCTGAACCCTGACGCTGAAGGCATGGCTATTGCCAAGGAAAATGGTTTATTTACCACAACCGACCCGGTCGCTCTGATCAGCAAGGGCGAAGAGATTGATGTCCTCGTCGAAGTCTCCGGCGATAAATCACTGAAAAAAGTCATCAAGGATTATTTTCAGAACACCAGTAACCGCAGAACCATCATCATGCATGACCTGGTCGCCCGTCTTTTCATCAGCATGACGACCCAACAACAGAAACTGATTCCGAGTTTTCACCCCGATGATGTCGGAGTCGGCTAATCGCTTATTCTCTGAATTTTCAAAAAGGGCTGTTTTCGCAAGGGAACGGCCCTTTTCTATTTAAGCTCAAACGCAACCTTCATGATGACCTGGTATTCACTGACCTTGCCATCAGCATCAACGTGGCCATGAATTTCGCCCACCTCGAACCACGAAACTTTGCTGAGTGATTGACTGGCCCTGGTTACAGCAACCTGAATTGCATCTTCCAGACCTTTTTGTGAAACACCAATGACTTCAACCTTTTTATATGTCCGATCATGTCCGTAACCCATAGTGCGCCTCCCTGTGAGATTGTTTTTTTAATTCTACCAAACAATCCGGGAGTCAGCGCCGAATCTAAAAATCAAAGAGCCGTTACCAGACTTTCGAGGCGTGTCGACTTTGAATGCGCCATAAGGGTTGACCGGAAGGTCTTTTCTATAAAGTCTATAGAGTTATACAATTCGTGACCGTCATTCAATAAATGCAGATCGGTTTTGTGTTTGTCGGCAAAACGGACGGCGCAGGCCGGAGCAATGAGTTTATCATCCCAGCCATGGACCACCGTAATGTGCTCAGCGACCGGTTTCGGGTCAAACTCAGCATAGCCTTCAATGTAAATGGCCGGAGCTAACAGGAACAGGGCATCGGGCTTGAAAGTTTTTGAAGCCTCAATAGCGACATAACTGCCCATGCTTGAGCCCGCCAGGATAACCTTTCCGACAGGTCGTTCCTGTGTCTCCAGGAACCGCGCAACCCTTTCATCGGGGTCCTTGATGTTACTATAATCAGGCACAATGACCTTCCAACCGCAATCACGGCCGATTGCCGACAATGCCTTGATTTTTTTACCTTGCGGGCTGCTGTCACGCCCGTGAAGGATGTAAACTGTATTTGTGATTGACACCTGGGACCTCCCTACTTCCAACGATAAGTTTCAATTTACGGAAAAACCCGAACAACCGACTCAGCAACACAGGCCGGCTTTTCATTTCCGTCAATTTCAACCGTAAATTTATAAACAACCTGAACCGAAGCACCTGCTGTTTCAACGCTATGCAAATGAGTTCTGGCGCGGATTTTAGACCCAACAAGAACCGGTGCCGGAAATCGGACCTTGTTGACGCCCATATTGACCCGGTATTTCATACCGGGATAGTTCTGTTCAAAAAAATCAGGATGATTGCTTTGGGTTAAAAAAGGTAATAATGCAAGAGTCAGGAAACCGTGAGCGACGGTCGCACCATAGGGTGAATCTGTCGCCGCCCTCACGGGATCGACATGAATCCATTGCTCATCGCCAGTGACTTCAGCAAACTGATTGATCCTTTTCTGGTCTATTTGCAACCAGTCACCAACATGCAACTCCTGACCAACTTGCGGCTGCATGAAATTCATAAGATTTTCAATCGCGTTATTGTCCATTTATCCCTCAAGTAAGTTTACAAAAAGAGTCATAGGATACATATCCACCTGCTAAATTTCCAGACAAAGAAGCCTTCATCGGCATTTTGTCACGTTTGTGCCTGCTCCGTTTCTTGAGAAAGCTTCAAAGGGTCAACGACGCACCGACTGAAGCAAAAAATGTTTTTTGTGGAAATATCGAGAAAAGCTCGGCGGAACGGCGTAATCCGGTACAATGGCCGACACCGATGCGCTCAATATTGAACTCCTTTATGGCCGCCACCGTGCCGTTAAACTGATCATCGGAGGCCGGAGCCAGATGCAGGCCGCCGACAACAGCATAGATACTGTCACGGCCGGTCTGTTCAAGAACGTGATGCATAATATTAACCAGTCCGGCATGTGCACAGCCCAACAGCAGAACAAGACCCTTATCACTGTCAATAACGACCGAGCAATCATCAGCAAAAGGGTCAGGAGTTAAGCCGCCTGAAGGAACAGCCACCTGCAGATGTGGGTCGCCAGTCTCAAAATCAGTGACTCTCGGGACCTCACCTGTCAACCAGAGCCCTGATGATATTTCACGAAAATCCCGCGAAAGGTTAAACGTGGCACCAAGGCCCACGAGCTGTTGCCTGGAAAAGGGAATGCCGATATCAAGATGCTCATGATCACCAACCCAGAGACGATCGGCAAATATATCGGGGTGCCCATAAACCTCAACCGGGGCCGCCAGGCCAAGCGCTTCAATCAAGCCACCGGCATGATCATAATGACCATGACTCAGAATAATGCCAGCCAGCCCTTCCATGTCCAACCCGAGGACTGAACTATTGCGCAAAAAACCTGTTCCCTGCCCGGTATCAAACAGATAACGACCGCAATCGGTTTCTATAAAACAGGAAAAACCATGTTCACCGACCGTATTTTTTGCCGATCCGACACTATTTTCACAAACAATCGTCAATTTTTGCAGCATGACTCCTCCTGCACCTATGGTTCAATTTTATTTCGCATTTCAATATATGTATATGGCACCTGCAGGTAGTCGAAAAGTCGGGTATGGTTATATTTACGGATCAAACGACTAACATTCAGACCGATACCGACGTAGACATACCGTTTCCGACTATCAGCTCCGGCGGGGTCATAATCATCATAGTTCCTGGCATAGTAACCGATATGCAGCTCAAGAGCTTTGAGCCAGTCGTTCTGAATAGAATCAAACCCCTCGGCTTTAATTGCAATAAGATATTTAGAATGCTCATAATCAGTGACGAAGTCGCTTTTCAATTCATCAAGCTCTGGTTTGAATTCCCAGCGAAAATCTATTTTTTTCTGCACTTCGGGATACCGATAAAGATAGTAACCGAGTGTTGCACCGAGAGCGTTGGCAATCATATCTTCATACGAAAAACCGTAATTACTGAACGAATCACCAACTTCCACCAGTCCGGTGATCATCAGGCTTGTCCCGGCACCATACAGGCTCGCCTTTTTTCTCGAATACCCCCACTTGCGATAAAGGGTGGCACTGCCGTGCGTTATTGCATAGCCGGTATACATATGTCCCAGCTTGTCAACTCCTCCTTCTTGGGTGTCGTGGCCAAACCAGCCTTCACTTTCCATATGTGCTGATTTCTCACCATAGTCCCAGTTGCCATATCCCCAGGCGAGGATTGTCGTCGCCAATGCCCCGTTCAACAAATAGACTTTCCTGTTTATCGAGTCAACTGTCAGGTCCACGTCATCGGCACCGACAACAAGGGCTGGTGACAAAATTGAAGAGAATATGAGTATGATAAGTAAATATCGCATGACCGATAGACTCTGTTTTTAAGACCTGTTAATCTTTGTAGTATTATAGCGATTAATAAGCAATATGGGGCTGTCCACCATGAACAGACGACTGATCCTGACAATAACTATACTACTGACAATGTCGTGTGCCAAGGCACCTCAACCTGTCAATGATAGCCAGGATGGGCGCACGGTTGATGTTGTCTGGGGGGAAAAGGTCTACCGAAAGAATTGTGCCTCATGCCACGATGACGGAACCAGCGGGGCACAGATTATTGGCGACCTTGAAGGATGGCGCTCCCGGATTGCCCGGGGTATTCCTGCTTTGATGAGTAACGCCATTACCGGTTATTCAGGGGCACTCGGATACATGCCACCACGCGGAGGGAATCCGGCCCTGTCGCATGAGGATGTCGCAGCTGCCACCTTTTATATTGTTCAACGCAGCAGCAAATAGGGATTGCAATCATCCAGACGAACACCTATGATGCCTCCCTTCGTAAAATAACACTCAAGAAATGATTGGTACTCAAATGAAATTAAAAGGAAAGCATGTCCGTTTCTTACGTGGACTTGGACATCACTTGCAGCCTTTTGTCATGATCGGCAAAGAGGAATTGTCAAGTCAGGTCATTAAAGCTTCAAACGAAGCGCTGGATACACATGAACTGATCAAGGTCAAACTGCAGGACGGGTGCATTATGGACCGTAAGGATGTGGCAACTGAACTGGCGAGTGCGACAAACTCTGAAATCGTCCAGATTCTCGGCAAGACAATACTGCTTTATCGGCAGGCCGAAAAACCGATCATCGAACTACCGAAGAAGTAAAGTCATACCCTCTCATAAGGTTCAAATAAGCGCTTGTACTCATCCATGGCATATCGATCTGTCATACCGGCGATATAATCGCAAATGACCTTGGTCTCACCGTACGTGTCATACCGGCACTGATAACTCTCTGGCAGCAGGGTCGGGTTGTCGGTATAGCAATCAAATAAAAGCGTGATAAACCGTTCCGATTTAACCCGCATCCGCTCAACTTTGTAGTGGGTATACAGTTTGCGCATCAGAAACTGCTTTAACTCGCGGTTTCTGTCGGCCAGTTCAGCACTGAAAGCTACAATTCTCCCCTTCTCTGAACGGACATCATCCAGAGAACCAATCCCCTTGTCCGCCAGGCTTGTGAGCGTCGTAAGGACAAGGTCACCGATCAACAAGCCGATAAGATGTGAAATGGTTTGATAGATCTGCCGCTCAAAGTCGAGCCCCGGAAATTTCGCTGCAACCTTGTTATAAGTTTCCTGCCAGAGAGTGACCTCGCGCAACTCATCCAGTTTGAGATAACCGGCTTTCAGGCCATCATCAATATCATGATTATTGTAAGCGATTTCATCGGCCAGATCGATGATCTGTGCTTCGAGGGTCGGTTGTTTGTCCGGTTCAAATTCGGTCGCAGCCGTATTCCCCGGCTTGTCGTAATCTGAAGAATGCTTGATAATCCCTTCACGGGTTTCATAAGTCAGGTTCAGCCCTTCAATCCCCGGGTACCGTTCCTCCAGATGGTCAACAATCCGCAACGATTGCCGATTATGTTCAAACCCGCCATGTTCTTTCATTAATTTATTCAGCACATGCTCACCGGTGTGCCCGAATGGTGTATGCCCAAGGTCATGCGCCAAAGCCAATGTTTCAGCCAGATCTTCATTCAGCCTGAGGCGACGGGCAATCCCCCGGGCAATCTGTGCGACTTCCAGTGAATGCGTCAGACGGGTCCGGTAATAGTCTCCTTCATGGTTAACAAAAACCTGGGTTTTATATTCGAGCCGGCGGAATGCCGCACAATGAATAATTCGATCTCGATCCCGTTCGAAATTGGGGCGGTCATCTTTATACGGCTCCTCAAACTTACGGCCGAGGCTTTCACTGCTATTTGCTGCATACGGTGCAAGATCATTTCTTTCCATCATTAATCTCCATTGTCAGTATCGATAAACATATCTAAACATACACTGAAGACAGAAAATGTCACTGGCATAATAACAGAGCTGTAACTTGTTAATTAACAACTGTTGTGTTAATTAAATTGCATTACAATATCTGACAATTCTCAAGAAACAGGTGGATTTTGCGTATAATCAGCGGTTCAGCAAAAGGAAGAAAACTGGTCGGGTTCAGTGGTGGTTCAATCAGGCCGACCTCTGACCGGGTGCGTGAAGCAGTCTTCAGCTCTCTCTACAGCCAAATAGGGCACTGTAACGGTAAAACCGTCCTCGATCTTTTTGCCGGAACCGGGGCAATGGCCATAGAAGCCTTGAGTCGTGGTGCCGAATCGGCCGTCCTGGTTGATCAAAGCCGCGATGCCGGGAAAATCATCGAACAGAACCTGACAACAACCGGCCTGCAAAACAAAGCCTCATTTCTTTGCGCTAAAGTCAATAGCGTGATCCCTCAACTCGGCCAAAAAGGTCGAGTCTTCGACCTGATCTTTATCGATCCACCTTATGCCAATGATACAATCGATGAAATCATAATGAGCGTAAATCATTTTGGTCTGCTGCAAACTGATGGTATTATGTGCATTGAAACAGCAAGCAAGGTTCATTTACCAGAGGATATTGAGAATCTACACTGTTTCGATCGTCGGCAATATGGTTCGACCGCAGTCAGCTATTTCAAACACGTCCGCAAAGAGGACAATGAAATATGAAAAAACATATCGCCATATATCCTGGGTCATTTGATCCGATTACCTATGGACATCTCGACATCATCACCCGGGGGCTTGAAGTCTTCGATGAGCTGATAATTGCCGTCGCCTGCAATTCTGAAAAAAACAGCCTGTTCAGCGTCGATGAACGTCTCACTATGATCACCGAAGCGGTCGGTGATGATCCCCGACTTAAAGTTGATACATTTAAAGGCCTTTTGGTCGATTATGCCTGCAAAATGGAAGCTCGAGTTATCTTACGAGGTCTCAGAGCTGTTTCAGACTTTGAGTATGAATTCCAGTTGGCACAAATGAATCACGCCGTAAAACCTGATGTTGAAACGCTGTTCATGATGACATCGGCTTCATACGGCTACCTGAGCTCGTCTATCGTGAAGGAAGTTGCATCACATAACGGAAATATTGATGAATTCGTTCCACCCGCCGTCAAAAAAGCATTGGCTCTAAAATACAAATGATCCTGAGATGGAGAAACTGCCATGATTACTCGAGAAATGAAAATTGAAGAGATTTGCCGTAACTATCCGGCAGCGAT
>JBFFPW010000049.1:0-7972 GCA_041573815.1 Desulfuromonadales bacterium | reverse complement strand
GCCCTGCTCGCGGTGATAGCGGTCAATCCGTTTGAATCCGGGACCGCCGGGTACCCGTACTTTCAGCCATTCCGGTTTTCTTGGGGGGCGCTGTTTCATGGTTGCATTATAGACAGAAAAAAGCGGGTCGGCTAGAAATTTGCCGACCCGCCAGTGTTCTTTAAGGTTCTCCCCTGAGAATGCAGGCTTTGGGGCAGACCTCAACAATCTTTTCAATCTGATCTTCGGATGCGCCATTCCTGTTGTAGACTTCGGCTAATCCCATCCTGTCCATGCGAAAGACAGCCGGCAGGTTGTCGGCGCAAAGCTGGCAACTGATACAGCCTGATTTGTCGACGATCAGATTCCGGGGCACGTTTTATCAGACAGCTTCGAATTCACTCTTGCCAGCGCCACAGAGCGGGCAAAGCCAATCTTCCGGAATATCTTCAAATGCGGTTCCGGGATCAATTCCGTTGCCTGGATCGCCTTCAGCCGGATCATAAATATAGTCACAGATAATGCAGCGGTACTTTTCCATAATTCTATCTCCTTGGGTAGTGGGCCCGAGTACGGAAAGGGCCTTGAAATCAGATCATTTCAATCAGGGTTTTGACAGTCTTTTCGATTCCTTCTGCAGCTTCACTGATATTGCCTGCCAACATGTAGGCAGGACTCGTAATAATCTTATTCTCTTTGTCGACAACAAACTCTCTAACCGGACAGCTGACATGTTTGGCGCCCATTGATTGCAGGGCTCCGGCGGTATCTTCGTCTGTGCCGATTGTCAATGCCGGGGACTTGCTCTGGCCGAGAACCTTGGCGATCAGGGCCGGGGCAATACAGATAGCTGCCAGTGGTTTGCTGGCGGCTACCGTATCCTGTACAAGCTTGGCGACGTCCGGATTGACATGGCAGTCGGGACCATTGACGGCAAAATCACAGAGGTTCTTGGCGGCACCAAATCCACCGGGAAGCATCAGGGCATCAAAGTCGGCAATCGAGACATCCTTGATATTCTTGATATTGCCCCGGGCAATTCGGGCCGATTCCACCAGAACGTTCCGCGACTCCCCTTCGGCGACCTCACCGGTCAGGTGGTTTATGACGTGCATCTGGTTGATGTCGGGTGCCATGCAGACGGCTTCGGCCCCGGCACGATCGATCGCCAGTAGAGTAATGACCGATTCGTGGATTTCACTGCCGTCGTAGACACCGCTACCGGAAAGAATAACGCCTATTTTTGCCATGGTTTCCTCCTTCTGAAACAGAATTGATGAATAATCACTTGTCTGTCAGATTGTGCAATGGAATGGAAAGTATATAGCTTAAAAAGCCGAGCTGGAATGTCAAGCCCGGGACTGCAATTTAATGGGTGTCGGCGTAAACAACAGCCACACCTTTAGGGCGCTGTTGGCTGACGGCAACAAAAGCATGCAATTCGTTCGAATCGTAGTAGATTGAATCGCCGGGACGCATCCGGATGATCTGCTCGCCATAGTGAAAAACCAATTCGCCCTCAAGCAGAAAGAAAAATTCCTCCCCCTCATGGCTGACCATGATGTCGTCGGAAAATTCCCGGTTCTCGAATTCGATAATGTATGGCTCAATATTTCGGTTTTTCTTGCCAAAAGCGAGTGAATGATAGATGTAGGGGTGGGTCATGCCGGAGGGCAGGCTTTGTCGGGATATCGGGCGGCTTTCGCCGGCCGGGACAAAAATACACTTGCTGGTCCCTTCCTCTTCAAAGAACGTATGCAGGCCGACCTTGAACGCCTTGGCAATCCGCAGCAGTGTTGCCAGTGGCGGAATAACCTGCTCGTTTTCGATCTGCGAAAGCAGAGGCTTGGAAAGACCTGTCGCATCAGCGAGCGATTGCAGGGTCATTCTTTTTTGCTGGCGCAGTTTGCGGACCTTGCTGCCGATTTGCAGTTCTTTTATTTCTTCCCGGGCATTATCCATGATGATCTCAATTCTCCTCTAAAGAGATTTATTACCTAAGCCGTGACAGCAAGTCAAGGTTGTTCTCATATCGGCGGTTTGTATGAAGATTGCTCGCTTCTTCTATATGCGGCCAGTCAGGCCGGTGGGTTGTATCGTTGTTGATGCTTTTGTCTTCTATGCAGTAGCGATGGAAAACCTTGGGATGATTGACAAAACTGAGCTAAACAGGCTAATCTAGATCGATTTTTATTGGCCGGAAATGTGATGATGAAATTCAGCTATCGCTCCATATATTATGCTTTGTCGTTGCTCTGTCTCCTGATGGTTCTGTCAGCCTGTGATGAAGGGCAGAATGAAACCGTTCTCAGCACTTCAGTCCGTGATCAAATGGTTGCTCCACCGGTCGTGAATCCGGCTGCAGAGATTGTCGCCACCCAGGAGGCGTTCATCGACGTTTATGCCAGTGTTATGCCATCGGTTGTCAATATCAGCGCAACAAGAATGCGGTCTCCCGAAAACCTCGGGCCGCTGTTTGAACACTTTTTCGGCGATCTTTTCAAGAGGAACCCGCAACCAAAAAGAGAGACGAAGAGCCTCGGCTCCGGTTTTATTGTCAGTTCCGACGGGTTCATTCTGACCAACGAGCACGTTATTAAGGATGCCGAGGAAGTTGAAGTTCTTCTGGCGGATGGCCGAACACTATCGGCTGAAATTGTTGGTGCTGATCCGAGGACCGATGTTGCTGTTATTAAGGTTGCTTCAGCTGAGAAGCTTCCAGTTGCTGTTCTTGGTAATTCAGATAAGTTGAAAGTTGGTCAATGGTCTCTGGCGATTGGCAACCCCTTTGGTCTCGAAGGGACCTTGACGGTTGGTGTTATTTCGGCAACTGAAAGAGCGAATCTCGGTATTGAGGATTATGAAGACTTTATCCAGACCGATGCATCGATCAATCCGGGCAACTCGGGCGGACCGCTACTTAATATCCATGGTGAGGTCGTCGGCATTAATACTGCCATCGTCGCATCGGGACAGGGGATAGGTTTTGCTATCCCGATCAATCTGGCCAGACTGATTTCCGATCAGTTGATTGAAAAAGGCGAAGTCACCAGAGGATGGCTCGGGGTCAGTATTCAGCCTTTGACCAAGGAGTTGGCCGATTCGTTTGGGCTTGACCGTGCGACGGGTGCCCTGGTCAACAAAGTTCTGCCCGACACGCCGGCCGCTGAGGCCGGTATTCGCCGAGGGGATGTTCTGCTGAAAGTGAATGGCAAGGAGATTCGCGGCGTACGCGAGTTGCAGCTTCTGATTGCCAGCACACAAGTGGGTAAGCAGGTTGAGGTGATTGTTCTGCGCGAGGGCAAAGAGGTTGCCTTGGCCGTCAAGGTGGCGGAGCGCAGTGAAGAAACAGTCGCTTCCGCCCATGGGCAGTCGATCGATAAGCCGGGTGTCATTGGTTTGCAGGTCGGGCCGGCAGAAGGGGGCGAAGGTGTCGCCGTTTTGGCCGTTTCTGCAGATAGTGCCGCCGGCAAAGCCGGGGTGCGAGTTGGTGATATTATACTGTCAGTTAACCGGGTAGAGATCAAGGATGTCTCTTCTTTTGTTCGCGAAACCGGTAAAATAACGAGTGGCGACAATATTGTCTTGCTGTTAAGGCGTGATAAAACGACAATGTATCTGGCATTCAAGGTTTTATGATATGATGTCTCGAAACAAATCAGGGAGGAACCATGAGTAAACTGGTAGATAATCCGGCTTTGGCTTTTCGCCTGGCCAGGGCTATTGTCTCAGACATTGCCCTGTACAATCCGGAAAAGGTCAAAGAAGGTATTACCAATGACAACATTTTTGACCTTCTTACCGAAGAGTTGAAGGAGGGCCGGGATCATTTCTATGCCCGGGTTATTCCTGATCTCCCGGACAAGGACAATCTGTTCGATCGGGCAGTCGTTGACGTCATGATAAAGCAGGCGGGCAGTATCGAAAGCTCCATCTGGTAACTATAATGGATCAGGTCCAGCGTCTTATTTTTGAGCGGGGGAGCTCTCCGCAGCGTCTGGACCAGTTTTTGGCCGACTCGTTGCCGGAACTGAGCCGTTCCCAGATAAAAAAATTGATTGAAGAAGGCCGGAGTCTCTGTAATGGCGAATCTGTCAAGGCTGGTAGCAAGCTTAAAGGCGGAGAGGCCATTCAGGTTGAAATCCCGCCACCGGAGCCGATTGAGGCCGAACCGGAAGATATCCCTCTCG
Organism: Desulfuromonadales bacterium; assembly: GCA_041573815.1. Lineage (GTDB taxonomy): Bacteria > Desulfobacterota > Desulfuromonadia > Desulfuromonadales > UBA2294 > BM707. Next base: position 3,803 of record JBFFPW010000049.1, on the reverse strand, counting down.
AAATACTTTACGAAGACTCCTCTCTGATTGTTCTTAACAAGCCGGCCGGAATGGTGGTTCATCCGGCGCCTGGGCACAGCAGTGGTACTCTGGTTAATGCCCTGTTGTTCCATTGCCGTGATCTGTCCGGTATCGGCGGAAGCCTCAGGCCAGGTATCGTGCATCGCCTTGACAGGGACACTTCCGGAGTCATGGTTGTGACGAAGGATGATGTTGCTCACCAGGGGTTGGCGCTGCAATTCAAGGAACACACAATTTCGCGCAAATATGTCGCTTTTGTGTTTGGGCAGGTACAGAATCTTACCGGAACCATTGATAAGCCGATCGGTCGCCATCCGCAAGATCGCAAGAAAATGTGTTGCGCCAGTCGTTCCGGTCGGCAAGCGGTAACCCATTGGCAGGTTCTGCAACGGTTTGATCGTGACCGGCTCTCCTTTTTGGAGTTGGCTCTGGAAACCGGCCGAACCCATCAGATTCGCGTGCACCTGTCGGAAATGAATCTGCCGGTGGTCGGTGACCCGGTTTATGGGGCGAATAAAAAAAGTAACGCCATTGGTGATGCGTATCTGCGCAGCCTGGTGCAGGGATTAAAGAGGCAGGCGTTACATGCGCGTCATCTGGGCTTTCGCCACCCGGTCAAGGATGAATGGATGGAATTTAACAGTCCCCTTCCGGCCGACATGGCGGAAATTCTCGAATATCTTGAAAAGAAATACAGCGCTGAAGACCAGCACTGATAATTGGAAAAATAATGAAAAATAAACGCCAAGGAAAATTGTCCTGTTTTGTCCCGGCCTGGTCCGGGAAAAGCATTGAAGCTGGTTTTACAACCCGTAATGGTGGTGTGAGTCGTCCGCCGTATAATTCACTCAACCTTGGCGCGGGTACCGATGACCCGAAGCATAATGTTGAGGCAAATCGCGCGACTCTGGCGCGGGAATATGATTGCGAGCCGCATCTGTTGTTGACGGTGCGGCAGGTGCATGGAACCGATATCCTTATCGTGGATGAAGCGAATCCGGACCTGACCCATTTCCAGAATGTCGAGAGTGATGCAATTGTCACTGACCAGCCTGGAATTATGATCGGCGTGCTGGTCGCCGATTGTTATCCGGTTCTTGTATATGATCCGATCAGGAAGGTTTCAGCCGTAATTCATGCTGGCTGGCGCGGCGCGGCGGCCGGGTTGATTGGTAATGTTGTCGGGGCAATGAAGGCGCATTTCGGTTGTAACCCGGACGACCTGTTGGCGGCCATTGGTCCCGGTATCGGAGCCCACAAGTACATGGTTGACCGGCCGGTGCGTGATGCGTTTCGCGAAGGGAGCGGTTACTGGGAGGCGATCAGCAACGAAGTGTCGCTTGGTCAGTGGCAGCTCGATATTGCTAAAAGCTGTCGCTTGCAACTGGAGGCTGTCGGCATTGTTTCTGGAAATATTGATGAAGTCACTGAATGTACTTGTTGTCACCGTGAGCTGTTTTTTTCACATCGGCGCGACCAGGGGGTGACCGGCCGGCAGATTGGTTTTATTTTGATGCGCTAAAGATGGGAGCGTCTTCAGGGGCGTTTGGAGCGGGATGAGTAAAGATCGAATTCTGGCGATTGAGGACGATGAGGGCGTCTGCAGACTGTTGCGACACAGTCTGGCGCGGGAAGATTATCTGGTCGAGATTGTCCACAACGGTGAAGATGGTCTTGCCGAAGCGATAAAAAGCCCGCCAGATCTTGTTCTTCTCGACCTTGAATTGCCGGGAATGGACGGTCTCGCTGTCTGCCAAGAACTTAAAAAAAATATAGCTACAAGAAATTTGCCAGTTATCATTCTTACGGGCAAGGGTGAAGAAGCGGATGTTGTCCAGGGCCTTGAAATGGGTGCTGATGATTACATTGTCAAACCGTTCAGTCCGAAGATTCTGAATGCACGCCTCCAGGCCGTTTTGCGACGGCAAACCCAAATCGCCAAATCATCTGTCAGCCAGGAAGTTTTTACATTTGGTCCTCTGGTGGTGGATACCAGCAGCAACACCATTAAGGTCGATGATAAAGACATTGATCTGAGTCCTCCGGAGTACCAGTTTGCTCTGCTGTTGATCTGTCATCTTTCCGGAGAAAACAGAAGTGGCAGCTGTCCGCAATTTTCACAAGACGAAAATCCGGTGAGTATTATTGGCCAGGAGGGGATGGCCCTCTACTCCGAGAATCGTCTGGGGAAATTGTTGCCGGTTTTTGAGGGGATTCTCTCAATCGGTGGAATTGACGAGGCGGCGTTTGCAGCGTTTTATGGTTTGGCTCTCCTCGAAAAAAATCCGCGACAAGCGCAAAAATACCTCGCCGGGGCTGTTCAAAACCTGAATATTGACAATGACCCCCGGGCCGAACTGGTCGTCCTCTCCTTCCTGGTTTTTTATCATGTTGTTTTTAGTGGTGATGTAAGAAGTGCCATTCGATGCCTGGATCGGGCTGAAGTGCTCAATAAGGCTTTTTTTGATCGACTTTCAGTCTACTCTCGAGTTGCTGTTGCCCAGAATCTTGCTGTTGGTCGGTCGTTTTTGTTCAATGACTTTTCCGTCGCCAATGATTACCTTTCAATTGCCGAGGCCCTGGCTGAAGACCGTGGTTTGGTTAATCTGGTTGTGTTGAATCGGCTTGTTGTTATTTCCGAGTCCTTGGTCAAGGGAGACCAGGAGTCGATGGCCGCTGTGCTGGAAGATTGCCACCGTTTTACTAATCATCCCCAGGTCAGTCGTTTGCACAAAACTTTGCTGAAGGTTCTCCAGCTGAAATATCTCTGCCTAACAGGAAGCTTCAGTTATTTGCAGTTGCAGCTAAAAACAATTCAGGAAAACTTGCATGGAAATTTCAAACAGGACAATTTGGCGAGCCTCCAATTGGTGATTTGCCAGTTGGAGAGTCTCTGCTTCAGCGGCGAGTATGAAGAGGCATTACAGTTATGTTTAGAAACGCTTCAGAGGTCAGAGGCTGCATCTAACGACCTGGTACGGCCAATACTGCTCGGGATTAAAGCTTTTTGTGCAGCTGTCTGTGGTAGCTGTGAAACGTTGGATTCTGCGATAGAGACTTGTCGTCGTGAAAGAGGAGAACAAACTTTTCGTTTAGCTCTGGCCAAACTTTATTGTGCCAGAGCATTATCGTTGGTCGGTAGAGTCAGCGAGGCAAAAGAGACTCTTGCACTGTTAAAGCCGGTCGTGCAAGAGCAGGGCTGGCACAACCTTTCCCTGCAGGTCAGAGCCCAGACTTTGTTGCTTGATGGGGGTGTCGAGAATGATTCAGTTCCGGCACTCCTTAATGAGATGTATGAGCGGGGAATCTGGTATCTGCAGACTTTGACAGGGCAGGATTATCTGGAACTGTTTTCAGCTGCAGGTGAAGCAGGGCAAGCAAAGCAGTTTGCCAGAGAAATGATTCGCAAGCGTTTGTTGGTCGATGTTGATGAGGATGGGAATAGCTACCCATTGTTGCAGATTTCAACATTGGGTGGACTCAGGCTGCATTTAGGGCGTGATCAGGTTGGCCGAACCGATGAATTCAGCCGGACACAACGAGAGTGCTTGGCTTTGCTCGCTGCGGCACCGGATCATCGACTCGATCAGGAAGAAGTGCAGTTGGCTTTCTGGCCGGATAGTCAGCCGGAAAAAGCACGCTCGACTTTCGACACCATGCTGTCGAGACTTCGTCGCACCTTGAAGGGGAAACTCCAGCCTCAGCCGGTGAAAAAATATTTAAAGCTGCAAAAAGGGGTTCTCAGTCTCGATGGGTTGATCGTCGATGCGTCTGAAGTTGTT
>JBFFPW010000048.1:0-7979 GCA_041573815.1 Desulfuromonadales bacterium | reverse complement strand
TGCATACTCTTTTGTGGCCAGACAAAAGAGTATGGCGGAGTGTGAGGCCGCGACCTCACAGTTTCCTTAACATTCTATTGAATTAAGTATAATGGCCATATCTACGGGCCGGGACCCGACGGTTCTATTATTTGTATTACTAAATATTCTAAGGCGCAATTTCAAGCCAGACCTTGAAATTGCACGGAAAACACTTGTCTTGCCCGATGGCATAAAGTATAAGAACGGGGTCGCTCAACGCGGCCCCGAATTTTTCATATCTTCAGGAGAAAACAATGTCCAACCTGCGTGTCCGTTTTGCCCCGAGTCCAACCGGTTATCTCCATATTGGCGGTGCCCGTACTGCCCTGTTCAATTACCTGCTTGCTCAGAAGGAAAAAGGCACTTTCGTGCTTAGAATTGAAGATACCGATGTTGCCCGCTCGACCCAGGAATCGGTCGATGCCATTTTACAGGCGATGGACTGGTTGGGCTTAAGTTGTGATGAAGGTCCTTTTTACCAATCGCAGCGTTTTGATCTTTATCAGGAGAAAATTGAGCAACTACTCTCCGAAGGGAAGGCCTATCGCTGTTTCTGTACGCAGGAAGAGTTGGAAGAAAAGCGCAACCGGGCCCAGGCAGAAGGCCGCAAACCGAAGTATGACGGCACCTGCCGTGACAAAACTGGTCAGTCGACCGATCAGCCACATGTTGTTCGCTTCCGCTTTCCGCAAGATGGCGAAACTTCCTTTAATGACCGTATCAAAGGTGTTATCCGCTTTGCCAACGAAGAGATGGACGACCTGATCATTCGCCGCACCGATGGCACTCCGACCTACAACTTCGTTGTTGTCGTTGACGACGCGACCATGGGGATCAACCTGGTTCTCCGCGGTGACGACCATGTCAATAATACTCCTCGCCAGATTCCGATGTATGAAGCTCTCGGCTTTGAGGTCCCGGAATTTGCTCATGTACCGATGATTCTCGGTGCCGATAAAGCCCGGCTGTCGAAGCGGCATGGCGCGACTTCGGTTATGGCCTATCGCGATATGGGTTACCTACCGGAAGCGATGGTGAATTATCTGGTCCGTCTCGGTTGGTCGTTCGGCGACGAAGAAATCTTTTCGATGGATGAATTGATCGAGAAATTCAGCCTCGATAACGTGGGTAAGTCGGCCGGTGTCTTTAACCCTGAGAAACTTCTTTGGTTGAATGCTCACTATATCAAAACAGGTGATGTCAGCCGCATTGCCGATCTGCTTAAGGTTCATCTTCAGAAATTGGGCGTTGATGCTGATGCCGGCCCGGATCTCGAAGCGGTCGTCCGCTCATTGCAGGAAAGAGCCCAGACTCTGGTCGAAATGGCCGAAGGTGCAAAGTTCTACTTTGCTGATCATGTCGATTATGAAGAAAAGGCACAAAACAAATTCCTGACGGCTGATAAGAAGGATGCCCTTGAAGCTGTTATCAGGCATCTTGAAGGCATGAATGATTGCACTGAAGAATCTGTTGAGAAGGCATTTGCCGCGATGATGGAAGAGACCGGCCTTAAGTTTGGCAAGTTTGGTCCTTCGGTCCGGGTGGCTCTGACCGGAACGACCTCGAGTCCAAGCAATTATGAAATGATAGCTGTCCTTGGTGTTGAAGAAAGTTGCCGGAGAATAAGAGCGGCGATCACGGCATTGGTTTAGGTTTTTTTTCTCTTGACTCACCGCTTTAACTTTGCTAAAAGTTTGCTCCTCTTTGGGGTGTCGCCAAGCGGTAAGGCACAGGATTCTGATTCCTGCATTCCAAGGTTCGAATCCTTGCACCCCAGCCAATGGTTTCAAACAGCAACATGCTGTCCCGAATATACGCGCTCATCGTCTAGCCTGGTCTAGGACACCGCCCTTTCACGGCGGCGACGGGGGTTCGAATCCCCCTGGGCGTACCAAAAAAATCTGCCAATTGGCAGCGGAGAAGGCGGAGTGAAAACTCCGCCTTTTTTGTATCTGTTGACGTGATATCAGTTGCCGTGTCAATATCCTGTAATTCAATGATTTTTGACTGGATTTGTGATGACTAAACCACTCGCCGATAATTATTTTTTCTGGACACCCGAGACCGACAAAACCGTCAGTGTCGGTCCGGATCAGCAGCAGGTCGCTCTGCCATCGATCCCGTTACCAATCAAAGCAGAGCTTTGCGACGCAGATACACCGCCCGACGACGTTATCGGAGTCAGTGTTTATGATTACCTGCGGCAATTCCCGGATTGCCCGCTCAATCGACAATATGCCGAACTCCTGCAGGATGCTTATCCCCATTACCTGGCGGATCTCGGTTCGCAAATTGTCATGCTCGACCATAAGGATGTTGAAGCGCCTTACGTCAAGCGCAAGATTGTCAGCATGCAGATCCTTCTTCTGCTTGAACCTGAAAACAAGGGGCTTATGATGCAACTCGGCATCAATTTTTATGAGCTCGGCCTGATGTTTCCAGAGTTGCTGGTTTGTCGCAGCCATTTCACCAAGGCAATGCAGTACCTGGCAGCGGTTGAAGATGATGCAGCTGCCCTGAACTATCTGGCGCGAATTGATTATCTGACCGGTGATTTCGTCAAGGCCATTGAGCGCTGGAGCCGAGTTCAGGCGATGGTTGATGATCCGGCTATGCAGCAGGCCATAGGCGAGCAGATCGAATCATTGCAAGCTATGGGACAGCCGGAGAAGCCGCTGCTTGAGGACCTGGAAGCTATTGGCGAGGCCATGCGGCTGATGGCTGGAAGTGATATTGAGCAGGCGAAGAAAATTCTGGAAAAGTTGGAAGAGGAAAATATAGTGCCGATTCAATTCCCAAATCCCGAGTTTTATTATATGCTTGGTGTCTGTCGGGAAAAAACCGGGGATATTGCCGGCGCATTTGGCTCGTATGATGAAGCACTTTCAATTGACTCTGACCATGGACCATCCCGGGAAGGGAAGGAACGGGTTACAGGAGGGATTCGATGATTCAGGATCTAAGTTTTGCTGATGTTTTGTTTGTTCTCCTTGTCGGTGGTCTCATTTATGGCCTTGTTTCGCTCTCCGGTCTGAACAGCAAAAAGAAGCCGCCTGTCAAATCTGATGATGAATAGTGTTACTCCCCTGCAATGAAATTTGTGCTCTGTAAATTATTGCCAGTTCTTATTCTGTCCGGATTCCTTTTGCCGGCGGGACTGTCGGCTTATTCCGATGATACGACACAATACACTTTAGGGCCAATTGGCGAATATCGCTCATCTGGGTCGGTCGACTATACTTCATTGCACCTGCTCGGGCCGATCGTTAAATATGAAAGCAAGGCCGATGAATACGATGTTGCTTTACGGCCTCTTTTTTACCACAGCGCCGCAACTGATCGTGAGGCTTGCCTCACAGATGTTCTGTTTCCGGTTTTTCAATACAAGCGAGATGAGAACACCCGCTCCTTCAATATTTTTCGCCTGATCAACTTTGAAACTGAACGGGGGAGCGATAATAATGGCTCCTCTTTTTCGATTTTTCCATTGGTGCTTTATCGAAAAGCGGAATCTCGACCGACGGCATTATCAATTTTCCCGTTCGGCGGCAAACTCTATGATCGATTCGGTCGTGATGAAATCAGCTATGCTCTGTGGCCGCTCTACATTACAACCCAAAAGAGACAGACCCGGGTCAAAAACTATCTCTGGCCGTTTTTTGCGACGATCAGTGGTGATCGTCCCGATGAGAAGGGTTATAAGATCTGGCCGCTTTTCGGGCACGCAGAAAAGCCGGGTGTTTATCGAAAGACTTTCCTGCTCTGGCCGTTCTGGTTCAATTATGATGAACGGATGGATACGGCCGATCCGGTCAGTAAACGATATTTTTTCCCTTTTTATCTCTATCGTGAATCGCCAAATTTGAGCAGACGAACCGTTCTCTGGCCATTTTTTTCGTATCTGGATGACCGTGTGAAAGGGTATACTGAGTGGAATTACCCGTGGCCGTTCTGGCAGAAGGCGGTTGGCGATTTCAAGCATGGCTGGAAATTCCTGCCATTTGCTTCTGACATGACCCGGAATGATAACCGGACGCGTTGGTTTTTGTGGCCATTGGTTAAATATGAAAATCAGCGTTATGATGAAATGACCAGGCGCAAACTTAAGATCTTCTTTTTTCTTTACCGGGATTTAAAGGAGACTTACATTGAGCCTGAAAGGGAACGCTATCGCCGGACATTGCTCTGGCCTCTGTTCGGTTATCAAAAGAAAAAAGGTGTCTCGCATTTTTATACGTTGGCATTGATCGAGCCGCTGGCTCCTGATTCGGAGGGAGTCGAACGGAACTGGTCACCGCTGTGGCGTATTTATCAAAAGAAGTGGGACGATAATGGCAATAGCGTCACCTCCTTGCTCTGGAATTTGTACTGGAGTGAGTTCCGTAACGATGCTGCTGCATGGGAGCTTTTCCCTCTCTTCTCCTGGCGCCAGGAAGAAGACCAGAAAAAATGGTCCTTCCTTAAAGGATTGATCGGCTATGAGAGTGATGCTGAGGGGCAGCGTCTTAAACTGTTTTATATTCCATGGGGGATCCCGTTAGGCAACAAAGAACAACCTTTGCCTGCTGAATAGATATGCTGACGATTATTGGAAAAAAACTGCTCGGTTCGGCCCAGGTGACAGGCGAAATGCTCGCTCTGCTGGTCGAAACCCTCTATTATTGCAAGGATGCTCCGCGTAATCTGCCGACGATTTTTCGGCAAATCTACGATATCGGCATTGGCACATTACCGATTGCTTCATTGATGTCACTTTTTATCGGTATGGTGCTGGCCTTGCAGACCGGCTCTCAGCTTGCTAAATTTGGCACCCAGGAGGCGATCGGCGCAATTGTTGGTCTCTCCATGGCGAAAGAGCTTGGGCCGGTTATGACGTCGCTGCTGGTTGCCGGTCGCGTTGGTTCATCGATGGCAGCTGAAGTCGGGGCGATGCAGGTCTATGAAGAGATTGATGCTATGCGCACTCTGGAAGTGAACCCGGTGCGTTACCTGGCGATGCCGAGATTGCTCGCTTGCCTGATATCTGTTCCGCTGCTGACGATCTTTGCCGTTATGATCGGTGTTGCCGGTGGCGGTCTCGTCAGTGATGTTAATCCGGTTATCAATGTGCCCATGACGGTCTATTACGACAACCTGACCAAATCTCTCGAAGCAAGTGAAATCCTCAATGGTCTGGTCAAAGCTTTCGTTTTTGGCGGCATCATTGCCCAGGTCGGTTGCTACGTTGGCTTCAAGACCCATGGAGGCGCCCGCGGAATTGGTTATTCAACGACCCGTTCAGTCGTCATGGCATTTTTGATGATCATGATTGCTGACTACTTCCTGACCCGGTTTATGCTTTAAATATGATGGATGAAAAGAGACAACATACTGATGGTTCAGACGTCAGCCTTTTCAGGCGGCTTGTCCATTCGTTCACGCGCATGACCGAGGAACGCACGGTTTCTCCGGAGGATTATGCGGAGGCCCACGGGGTTGAGGTTCGGATTGAAGGGCTGAATAAGTACTTTAATAAAAATCACGTACTCAAAGATATTAATCTGCAAGTCAGGCCGGGCGAGACTTTTTCGATTATTGGACCATCCGGTACCGGTAAGAGTGTCCTGCTCAAGCATCTGGTTAAGCTGCAAAAGCCCGATAGCGGCAAGGTTCTGATTGACGGTGTTGACCTGAATCTGCCAATGGGGGTTGCGGCTGAAAAGAAATTCAGCTACAGCATGGTCTTTCAGACCTCGGCACTGTTTAACTCACTGACTGTTGGTGAAAATGTCGGTTTTTGGCTGCGCGAAAAAGAGATTTTCCCCGAAAGGCGGATCAGGCGCATTATCCGCGAAAAATTACGCCTGGTTGGACTGGGCGGCAAGGAAGAGTTGCAGACTTCAGAGTTGTCAGGTGGCATGAAGAAGAGGGTGGCGATCGCGCGCTCGCTGGCAATGAATCCTGACCTGATTCTCTATGATGAGCCGACTGCCGAGCTTGACCCGGTAACGACGGATGAACTGGCCCGGGTCATTGACGATTTAAAGAGCAAGGTCAACCTGACAACGATTATTGTCAGCCATGACCTGAACTTTGCATTGTATCTTTCGGACCGGGTGGCGATGATGCACGACGGTAAAATTGTTGAAGTCGGTACCCCGGCAGAGATCAAGAAGAGTGAAAATCCAAGTATACGTAATTTTATCTATACGACGACCAAGGGTCTTAAGGGGGATTAAATGAAGATTAACACGGAACAGAAAGTAGGGCTTTTTTTCATTGTCGCCCTGATTGCCTTGGCCGTGATGATCGAACTGGTTGAAGACTGGCAACCTTTCGAGAAACAAAGCAAGTATCATACGTTCTTCACCTCGGCTGTCGGGCTCAAGGTCGGCGATCCGGTACGGATGGCCGGGGTTGAGGTCGGTAAAATCAAGACGATATCTATTGATGGTCTTCGGGTTCGGGTTGATTTTCATGTCAACGAGGTCACGCAAATCCGCGAAGATTCCTTTGCGATGATCCGACAACTTAACCTTTTAGGTGGGCAGTTTCTTGGTCTTGATTTTGGCGATCCGCAAAGTCCCGTTTTGCCACCAGAGTCCGAAGTTAAATCGATCGAGGGGGCCAGTATTGATGAGCTAGTGACCAGCCTCGACAAAAATCAAAAGCAGCTTTTCGGCAAGATGGACCAGATCGTCGACAAGATCAATAATGGCGATGGCCTGATTGGCAAGCTGGTCAATGATGATGCCATGTATGAGGATTTGAAATCGGCGATCAGCTCTTTGCGCAATATTGCCAGTGGCCTCGAGAAGCATGATATCGGTTCTGATCTGGGTGAGACTCTGGCGAATCTCAATGATATTACGACACGGTTGAAAAAGGGTGAGGGCACCCTGGGGCGACTCCTTACCGATGATGAACTTTATGAGAATACCCGCTCTGCCCTGGCTGACTTGAGTGAAATTGCCAGGAGAGCAAAAAATGGCGAGGGTGCTCTCGGTAAGCTTTTAACCGAGGATGCATTGTATGACGATTTCAAAGTCGCCATGGAGCACATCCGGAGTATCGCCGCCAAAATCGATCAGGGTGAAGGTACGGTGGGTAAGCTGGTCAACGATAAAGACCTCTATTACGATGCCAAAACAACTCTCAATAAACTGGAAAAGGCTGCTGATGGCATCAATGATTCCGGGGCAATTTCAGCTCTTGGCACAATCTCTGGCACTCTTTTCTAGCTGAATCTGGCAGTTGGTAATATCACGTACTTTTGCTATCATTAGCGTGTTATTCATTAGTATGTATTTAATTGCATATTTGCATAAAACGCTTTACTGCGTGTAAGTTGTTGTAATTACATCTATTTTATTCTTTGTGTTTTTTGTTTGAATATGCATGTTTCTTGCATATCTATTTGATATTACGTTGTTATTTTATTTTTTCTTTACATAGGAGGCTGCCTTGAAGTTGCGATTCCCCGTCACAGTACCTTTTCTTTTTGTTGCCGTGTCGCTACTGATTTCCTGTAGTGATATGTCAACGATTCGTCAGGATTATCCCATCAAGCCGGTCCGTGAGTATGAACGGATGATTGTCGGTCGCCTTGATGCCGATTATATCGGTAATTCCGCCTGTCTTGAGAAGTGCCACAACAACGGTCATGACTCGCTCTATAAAGATTTTCAGGAATCGGTACATTCCTCCCAGGTGGATGTCGACAGCGGACTGCCGCTGGTTAACTGTGAGTCGTGTCACGGCCCAGCCAGCCTGGCTGTCGTGGGTGTTAAGGATGATGGTAAACCATGCAAGAACGAAACATTGCTCGATCTGGAAAGCCTGCCAGCACTGGCTCAGTCGCTGATTTGCCTCAAGTGTCATTCCGCAGCATCAACACCGACCCTGCAGCACTGGAATGCCAGTCCACATGCGAACAGTGACGTTTCCTGCTTTGATTGTCATTCACTGCACCAGGGACC
>JBFFPW010000047.1:0-8042 GCA_041573815.1 Desulfuromonadales bacterium | reverse complement strand
CCCGCCGGCCAACAGCTACGGCGGCGATAATTTCATAGTCTTCCAGTGAAACTTCCAGCACCTCGGCCGCCTTCTCAACACTGAATCCTGCCATGGCATGGGCATAAAAACCAAGCCGCCGCGCCTGCAACGCCAGCGACATCCAGGCGGCTCCGGCATCGAACATGGCGTGGCGATTCGCCTTGCCGGTCTGATTGAAAGTTTTCCGGGCCAAAACATACAGCAGCAGCGGGGCGTGCTGAGCCCATTCCCTGTTCTTGTCAACCAGCGCTGCAGCAAATAGGGATCGATCTTTCCTGGTGATGGCATAACGGAAGAGCCACGGCTGCTCATTAAAACAGGAGGGAGCCCAGCGAGCCGCTTCAAAAAGCGCCGTCACCTGTTCTTCAGTCAAGGGCGAATCGTCAAAGGCTCGCGGTGACCAGCGGTCGGTAAAGATCGCATCAACTTCTGCGGCAGGTATGCGTTCATTGGCTATCGGACGTATCATGTCGCACCTCTTTTTCGAAAGACAAAAACATAAACAACACTATTGATCATAACAACGAAACCGGCTATAGCCAGCTGCAGATCGAGATTGAGGCCGGCCGGGTAAATGATCGGCAGGAGGTAATGGGAAATAAAATCGCCGCCGTACCCCTCCTGCCCTGCCTGCAAACGATACCGGTTCTCCAATGGCGTTAACGGACAAATCCAGCCCATCGCTTCCATCACCACCCCCCAGAGGACGGCAGGCAAGTGGACCCAGATCATCCATCGCCACTTCAAAACCAGCAACCCGCCGAAGACAACAAAGAGGATAAATGTAAAATGGACCAGAACCAACAGCTCAGCTAAAAACAGAGAAGACATCGCATCAGCTCTCCCACGGGCCGGAAGTATTACGACAGACACGAGCCTGCCCGTTCTTGCTGCAAAGAAAAGGTTTGGTCATCAGAACAGTAATGTTCTTAACTTGGCCGGGACCGGCATCTTGGGTCATGACAACCTTGACACCAGTTGATGCCGGAGACGTCATGGACAGTACGACGACAGGGGCAAGGAGAAGCAAATAAAACTTGAAGTAGCGACTGATTTTTATCATTTCCATAAACATAGCAGCACTCGGTTTGATATTCAAATTAACGCAGATAAAAACAGTGTCATATCAGATAGATGAAAAATTAACCTCTTGCCGAGTACACGTTTATTTACGTATGATAAAATATTAAAACAAAGGGGCCGATATGTCTTCAAATTCTGATCTTCGATCGCTGCACGATGTTCTGTTGCGCGCCAACCGGGAACATCCCGAAAGCGAAGCTTTCATCTATCGTGCTGGCGGCGAAGAACACGTTGTCACCTATCGTAAGTTTTTTGAAGATGTGCTGTTGCTGACCCGCGCCTTTGCCGACAAGAAGATTGGCAAGGGAACCAAGGTTCTTTTCTACTCAGACAACCGCTATGCCTGGATCGTCACCGATTTTGCCCTCATCGCCCTCGGCGCTATCAGTGTGCCGCGTGGCAGTGACTCGCCGACCCGTGAACTCGAGTACATACTCGACCACTCCGACTGCGAATTCCTGATCGCCGAAACCATGGATCTGCTGAACAAACATGAAGAGATGTTTGCCCAGAAGAAACTGCGCAACGTTTTTGTCATTGAAGGTGAGCAGGAGCACAAGCTGTTCAGCAATATCTACAGCTACAATAATCTGATGAAAGACCGGACGATCACGCCGAAAGATATCGAGGAGTTCGAAGCTCTCGGTAAAAACCTTGAAAAAGATGACATCTTCACCCTGATCTATACTTCCGGCACCACCGGCAACCCGAAGGGCGTTATCCTGACCCACCGCAATGTCATGTACAACGTTGACAGCATTCCGCTGGTGGTCGACCTGAATGAGAACGACTACTGGCTCTCGGTTTTGCCGACTTGGCATATTTTCGAACGGGCAGCCGAGTACATGGCTATTTCAAGCGGTGGCTGCACGGTCTATTCTTCGGTCAAGACCTTTTCCGACGACCTGCAATATTACAAACCGACCCTCGTCTGTTCCGTGCCCCGCCTCTGGGAAGCACTTTATACAAAAATCAATGCCGCCCTTGAAGCCAAAGGTGCCGGCAAGGCCCGGGTCTTCAGGTTGCTGGTCAAAGTCTCCGCCGCTTATCGGCGCAACCTCAGATTACTTAAAAACCAGCTTCCCAGATTCAAGAAAGATTTCTTCATCAACACCTTCCCCTGCAAGTTCCTGGCGTTGATCAAGGTTATCCTGCTGACCCTCCCCTACAAACTAGCACAGAAAAAATTTGTGCTGATTCAAGAGCGATTCGGTGGCCAACTGCGCCTCGCCGTCAGTGGCGGCGGCAGCTTGCCAAAATATCTTGATGAGTGGATCGACGCCCTTGGTATCCGAATTGTCAATGCCTACGGCATGACCGAGTGCGCCCCGGCGATCTCGGCGCGCGGTCTGAACTGCGAGATATTCGGAACCCTGGGCCCAGCCCTTCCCGGTACCGAAATCAGGATTACCGACGAGCACGACCAACCGGTCGCCGCCGGTGTTGAGGGTGAGATACAGGTCAAGGGACCACAGGTCATGCCGGGGTACTACAACAATGATGAAGAGAACGCCAAAACCTTCACCCGTGACGGCTTTTTAAAGACCGGCGACCTCGGCAAACTGACGATCAGCGGCGAACTGTTGATTACCGGCCGTGCCAAAGAGATTATCGTTCTGGCGAGTGGCGAGAACGTTGACCCATCGCGTATCGAAGGGGCCATAACCATGCTTCCCTTTGTCAAGGATGCGGTACTGGTTGGACAGGATCGTAAGGGATTGGCGGCCTTGATCGTCCCGGACTTTGAAAAACTCAAAGAGTTTGCCCTGGAAAAGCTCCACAAAACCAAGCACAGTGAAGAAGAGATGATCGATGACAAAGGGCTGGCCGACAAAACCCGCCAGGAAATCAACAAGCTGCTTGCGCCGAAAGAAGGGTTCAAAGCCTACGAAAAGCTGATGAACCTTAAATTTCTCGAAAAAGACTTCACCCCTGGTGAGGAGCTCACCAACACACTGAAAAAGAAACGTCACGTTATTGAGCGCAAATACCACGCTTTGATCGAAAAACTATTTTCGTAAATCAGGGAAAAGGAAAAAGGGTTTAGGTTCCAGGCGAAAGGTTGAAGGCAAGTGCTTGGTTTGCAGATTTTCCCTAGCTCCTAGCCCCTGGCTCCATTTCTACAACGAATGGAACACTGCCTCATCGATCTTCATAAAATAGATCGGTGGGTTGATCACATCGCCATATTCATCAAGCGCAAAGTCCTGCAATATCCCCGGAAATGATTTAATCGACAACAGCTCCTGTTTCAGGTCACCACCCACCCCCAGTTTTTCCAAGGCATGCAAACCGAGACGGGTGGCATCATAGGCATGAACGGCCGGGAAAGTGGGATCAACGAAATAGCCATTCCGGAAAGCTTTCAGAAAACGCTGCAGTTCTGGCCGATCTTTCTTTAAATCAGCACTCTGCACAAGGACCAACCCCTCGACGCTCTTGCCGCCATAGGTGATCAGCTTGCCGCTGTATGACCAACCTGTGGCGAATTTTGGTATTAAGAGATTTAACTTCATGGCCTGTTGACAAACCAGTGCGGTATCGATTGAATTTGCCAGAATCAGCAGGCCATCGGGGTTTTTATCCTTAATGAGCGAAACCAGATCATAGAATGAGCCGACAGTTGCCGCGTTGAACGGTACGGCCTCGACCTGCCGTCCATCACCGGAGAACCGCTCGGTGAAAATCCGGACCCAATCCTCAGTGTAGGCAAGGTTTCGAGTATCGTACAAAGCGACAACAGTTTTCAACCCTGACGTTTTGACATAATCAGCCATTGCTTTGGCCGCCTGTGAGTTGGCGTAATAAACCCGGAAAAAATAATCATCGAGGCCGATGAGCTGATTGGTGCTGACCGTCGGGCTGATGAGAGGAATTTTTGCCGCTTTGACCTCTGGAACAACCGTCATGGCCATCTGGCTGGTCATCGGACCAACGATAAAACTGACGCCTTCATCAAGCAACTCCCTGAGGACCACCTTGACTTTTTCCGGATCAAGTCCGTCATCCCTGACTACCGGGATAATTTTTCGACCAGCAATACCACCGGCCGCATTCACCTCATTGATAGACAGGAGAAAACCATCACGACCCGCGACCCCGAGGTCAGTTGAGCGACCGGTCAGGCATCCCAAAAAACCGACCTTGATCGGCGGCTCACTCTTCTGACAGGAACTGAGCAACAGGAATCCTGTCAGAAAAAAAACCAACAAACCAATTTTCCTCAAACTGTCTTTTCTTCGCCCACAAAACTGCAATTGCATGCTCCCGTCAGATCGTATTCTCAACTTCATATTTCTCGCACAAAGCCCCTAAATATCTGGAACCAACCTGTTCACTTGCCAGCAACCGTTTGATCGGCGGCAATTTCAAAACAGCACCGAGTACTGCCGCCAATGCCCGGTGACTCATAAGCACCTGATTATCAAAAATAAGATTTTGCAGTTTCCCTCGTTCAATTGCCATCAAAACCGACTTATGAGTTGAATTAACCGGGGTGATGACCCTCTGCTCACGCGCCCGCATGACAATCGAATCACGCGGACAATTTCGGGCACAGACACCACAACCAAGGCAAAGGTCCTTATCGACAACAGCCAGTTTCTTGCCAAACCCGTTTTCCTGCCCTGTTTCCAGAGAGATCACCTTGACCGGACAGGTCGGCAAACACCGCCCACAACCGCTACAACTCTCTTCGATATCAGCAATAAAGTTACTGGTATGCACCGGGTTCATCATGCCGAACCGTTGGGCCGCCAGCATCGCTTCGCAGCAACAGGGACAACAGTTGCAGATAAAATTGACTCCATGCTGCACGTTCTCGCCGAACTGGGCAAGGTTCTGTTCCCAGGCCTTATGCAGCAACTCTTTACATTCGACCTTGTCGACCCGCCGGGTCACGCCGTGACGATTAAGCGATGTGGCAACCACATTGAACGTCATACAGATATCCATCTCCGCATTACAGGCGGTTCCCTGATGTTGTTTCTTGTGCCGGCAGTAACACATACCGATACCGATATCGGTCGCCGTTTCGATAACTTCCGTCGCCCGTTCAAAATCGAGCACGTGTAGCGACTGATCGGAAGAGAGGACCGATTCCTGAACAAAAACCCGACCGAGCTGGGTTTCGCCAGCGACAAAAAGCGCCTTGATGAAATCTTCCTCCACCGTAACGTACTGCTCATACAGTTCCGACAGGAGCTTCTGGTTTATGTCATCACGAACCCGCATCAGGGCAAATTCGAAGAATCCGGCCATTGGCGGCGGCAGAACATATTCCATCCGCCCGTTTATCTCCATATCGACCAGTAATGCCCGTCCTGCCAGCTGCTGCAGAATTGTCTCAGCCTCAGCAGTACCGACCCGCCAGACCGCCGCTGCCTGTTCAGCGCCAAAAGGTCGAATCGGCAGCTTGGCGACTAACTCGGCTTCCCGTTCGGAAAAGAGCATACCGAGTATGCGATAAAGCAGCTCCGATGGCGGTGCTCCCTGCGGATAACGATTTATTCTGGTGGTCAAATCTTCATAACTACCGCGGGCGGTCAAATGCGCCATGACTGACTCCCCTAACTCCAGACGCCGGCAATCGGCAATCGGCAATACTCACACGCCCCGTTATCGAGATGCATTTCCGTCAAGCGGAAACCGTGACGACCGACGACGATCCTATTGCACTTCGGACAGATGCTGCTCTCGCCATCGGCTCCGGGGATATTACCCGTATAGACATACTGCAGTCCGGCATCTAAACCGATTTTCCGCGCCTGCTCCAGAGTCGCCACCGGGGTTGGTGGTTCATCGAGCATTTTGTAAGTCGGATAGAAAGCCGTCACATGCCATGGGGTGCTGATATCGAGTTGGCTGGCAATAAAATCAGCTATCCCCTGTAACTGACTCTGGTCATCATTATGCCCGGGAATAATCAGCGTCGTTACCTCCAACCAGATTCCCAGCCGCTTGTACTCCTGCAAGGTTTCCAGAACCCCGGAGAGAGAAGCTCCGGTCACCTGACGGTAGAAATCTTCGGTAAACCCTTTCAGGTCAACGTTGGCGGCATCGAGATAGGGAGCGATCGCTTCAAGCGCCGCTGTCGAGGTGTAGCCGTTGGTCACGAAGATATTCTTCAAACCGGCTTTTTTGGCCAAGACGGCGGTATCATAAGCATATTCGAAAAAAATGGTCGGTTCGGTGTAGGTATAGGAAATGCTCTGACAGCCGGCAGCAACCGCCTGTTGAACAATCGATTCGGGTGAAAGGTCATCGCCGGGAATCGCGTCATTCTGCCGCGGCCAGTGAGCGATCTGATAGTTCTGACAATGCAGACAACGGAAGTTGCAGCCTACGGTCGCAAGTGAATAGCTGTGGGAGCCTGGCAGAAGATGGAAAAGTGGTTTTTTCTCGATCGGATCAACATTACAGGCAATGCTTTTGCCATAAACCAGGCTATAGAGAACACCATCCCGATTCTCACGCACGCCACAAATACCGCGCTTTCCATCGCTAATAAGACAGTGAAATCGGCAGAGATTGCAGCGGACAGAAGTCCCCTGGTCTTTTTCCCAGAAACGCGCTTCATGCATCTGTAAGCCCTCGTGTTGTCTACAGATACACTATAACAAATATGTTAAGAAAAAATTAATAGATAAAAAGGTTTGCAGAAGAAAAAGTGTCTTATTTATCCTTAGATGATCCAAGAATGAGTCGCGACAGGATATATAAGAAGCTGCTACCAGTTGGTATAAGGCTTTCTTATATGTCGTGGTTTATGGGATGCCTTGGGCGGTGAGTCGAGAGCGTCTAAAATAAATATTGAGAATCACTGCTCCTTTAGGTGGTGAATTAGGTATAGTCCTCCCGGAATGTTTTCAGCCAGCCTTCAAAACGATCTTTGGGTCCCTTAGATAAAATCCGACTGAAGGTTTCCTGGTCGTAGAGATACAGACAGTGCCGGATTGAGGTGTAGGGACTGAAGGTGTTGTCAGGGTTTTCTGCCATGAAATAATCGCAATAATCTCTGACGGTTTTCAGGTTCTCGTTCAAGCTTTTGTGCAGGTCCGACTTTTGAAAGCCACTGTCCAGTTTCAGAATGCCCTGGACGAAGTCGTCAACTTTATAGTCTTCGAATTCGAAATCCCTGAAAAAATGCCCCGCGACACGTAGAAAGTTAAAAGCATTAACGGTTTTTTCGCTGACCGACGTTGAGGGCTGACCTGCAATCACCCTGCTGTCATCAAGGAAATCGTTGATCGGAGCCACCGTGGCTTGCTGGATGAGCTCCGTGGTGGCATTGCGGATCTCTTTGAACTCACGGTCGGCCAACTCAAACAGGGCGGATAGAACATTGATCCTGCGTTTGAGATCATTGGGGATCGATTTTTTGTATTTAATTTTATGGTCCAGCACACTCCAGGCATCTTGTATCAAGGACCTGATCTGCACTTCGAAGGGATAATCGGCATACTGCTGGTATTTCGGCAGGGAGCTCATCTGATCGTTCAGGGTAAGATCCATGTGCAGGCCTTTGTAGCCAAACGAATCCTCGGTACTCTCAACGGCCGAGATCTTGTCGGTGACGTCGATAATCTTGAAGCGTTGCTTCAATACCTCAGACACCACTTCAATCTGGTCCTCATAGAGGCAGATGATACGGATGCCGATCAGGTCGGAAAGGTAGTTTTTGATTTCGTATGGACGTTCATCCGTTTCGAGTTTGCTTTGGTATTTTCGGTGGAATTTTTTGATGCACTCCTCTTTGTCCTTGACCCGTCCTTCAATTTTCGTCACCTCGCCGATATCAGAACCCTTGAGTAACGAACTGATGATGCTGATATAGGCCTTCTTGGCATTCTCGAAGAGCTTCCAGTTGCTGTCGTAGAATTTCCGGAAAGAGGTTTTTTCCTTTTCAAAGTCCAGAGATGCCAAGATTTGCTCCTTAT
>JBFFPW010000046.1:0-8141 GCA_041573815.1 Desulfuromonadales bacterium | reverse complement strand
TTGAACGTCGTTGTCTGTATTCTGTTTGCGGCGCTTGGTATTTATCTCGCCCGTCAATTATAGGAGATCACTATGTCCAGAATGGAAGGTGAACAGACCCTGATGCGGATTTTTATCGGCGAGAATGATCGTTGGGAACATCGGCCCCTTTACGAAGCTTTGGTTGAATTCTTCCGTCAGGAAGGGCTTGCCGGAGCGACGGTTCTCAAAGGTGCCGCCGGTTTTGGAGCCAGCAGTGTGACCCATACTGACAAAATACTGAGGCTTTCCAATGATCTTCCTGTCGTTATTGAAGTTGTTGACAGCAAGGAGAAGATTGATGCTGTTTTGCCAAAAATTGACGGTATGTTCAGTGGTGGCATGATCACTCTGGAAAAAGCACACGTGATCTGTTACCGGGGAGATAAATAAAGCGGATGCTTGGGAAAATTGCCAAATTGCTGAATAGTCCACCGGTCAGTGACAGCCGCCAGGAACATGAACGTATTCAGGTTGCGACCTGTGCCTTGTTGCTGGAGATGGCTCATGCTGATAAATCGTTACATGAACTGGAAGAGCAGGTCGTTCATGATCTTTTGGCGGAAAAATTTGACCTTTCACCTGAGGCGGTTGCCGAATTAGCCGAATATGCGCAGCAGGAAAGAGCCGAGAGTGTTGATCTTTTTCGTTTTGCCCGGGTCATCAATGAACATTTCACCATTGAAGAAAAGCATGAAGTTATGGAAGCGCTCTGGCGCATCGTTTATGCCGATGGTGTTCTCGACAAACATGAAGATGCCCTGGCTCGACAGTTGACCTCGCTTTTGCGCATCTCGCCAAAAAAGTCGATTGAACTGAAGGTCAAGGTTCTGGACGAAATCAAGCCGAATCGTTGATTTACGATGTCAAGTCTCTGCCGGATTGTTCCCTTCTCACACACGTATCTCGCTGAAGTTTTGCAGGCGGGGGATACTGCCATAGACCTGACCGCCGGCAATGGCCATGATACCCTGTTCCTTGGCCAGTGTGTCGGCAAAGAAGGTCGGGTTTTCTCCTTTGACCTGCAAGAACAGGCTGTGCACAATACTGAACAGAGGCTCAAGGAAGCCGGCTTTCATTGTTCCTGTCATAAAATGCCTTTCGCCGAGCCAGCGGCCGGTGTCCATTTGATCAATGCCAGCCATGACCTTTTAGCCCAATATATCAACCAGCCTGTATCCGCCATTATCGCCAACCTCGGTTACCTCCCAGGGGGCGACAGGCAGATCGTTACCCACCCGGACACGACGATTTGCGCCTTGCAGCAGTCCGTGCAATTATTGAAAGTTGGTGGTCGTCTTGCCGTCGTAACTTATCCGAGTCACCCCGAAGGAATCACCGAGACTGAAGTCGTGAATCGGTTCTTTGCCAATCTTGATCCCCTGGCCTGGGATGCCCTCAATTTAAAAATCCTGAATCGTCCCGATTCGCCCAGCCTGCTGGTCGCGGAAAAAAAGTAACCAGAAAATATTATTTGTTGACAGGTGTATTATGCTGGATTGTATTTAATCCAGTTAAGCTCTTCACGATTGACATTTCTTTCTAATCTGTTGTAATCAAAGCGAAATCTGTCAGGCGGAGTTTATGGATGTTCACCAAGCTGTTCAACAGAATTGTCATCGTCTCTTTTGTCATTTTAACGCTCTCAATTGTTCCGGCTTTCGCCGGTATCAATGAGCGTGAAAAAATTGAGCAGGCAATTATGGCCCTCGATGAAATTATGGCCATTCCCGAAAAAGGCATCCCGCCGTCATTGCTCGGCAATGCACAGGCTATTGCCATCATCCCGAATGTCATCAAGGCTGGCGTTATTATTGCCGGGCGCTTCGGTCGGGGGGTCATGCTGGTGCGCAGTGAAAACGGCCAGTGGGGGCATCCGATATTTATCACCATCGGCGGTGGCAGTCTCGGTTTCCAGGTCGGGGCACAATCGACCGACGTTGTTCTTGTCTTCAAGAATAAGCGCGGTACCGAGAAGATATTCCGTGGTAAAATGACCCTGGGCGCTGACGCAGCCGTTGCCGCCGGGCCGATCGGCAGAAGGGTGGAAGCCTCAACCGATAAAGCCTTTCGGGCCAGTATCCTTTCCTATTCACGCAGTCGGGGTTTGTTTGCCGGGGTTTCCCTGGAGGGATCAGTGCTGAGTGTTGATGATGAATGGAATAGAGAGTTTTATGGTCGTCCTGCGCCGGCGAAAGAATTGATTTCCGGTAAAGGCTCTCTTCCGGCGACTGCGGCCAAACTTAAGAAAAAGCTGAATTCCTACGTTGGAAAATGACGGTCATTTCAGGTAAACGCTGAATCTTCTTTTGTCTTAAATTGCAGGGCTTATGAGGCGATTTAACGCAGAGGCGATGAGCTGGAGAGTCGCGGAGAGAAAAGCCCCCCCTCTCTGCAAGGGGCGAAGGTTGGGGTGAGGGGGCACATCCAAAGCATGTCATTCCCGACCTGATCGGAAATCCATTCCAGGCAAGAGAGACTACCCTCCGTAAAATAAATGATGGATTTTAATTGAAATTCATCAGAAATACCAGCGTAGAAGCAGGCCGCCGCTGTTGCCGGCAGAGCCGAATTCTGAGCGCGGAATGTAAACAGAGGGAGCTATAAGTTGTGGTTCCTGACCCTGATGAAAGCTGTAGAACAGATCGAGGTTCAAATTGTCGCCGAGAGATAATTTTATCTGCGGGCGCAGCATGGTTGAGTCATCGTCCAGATTCAAAATTGCCAGTCCGGAGAGTGTCATAAGAGGGTGGAATTCCCAGGAGGGGCCGATCATCAGGTACTGCTGTCCGAGTAGAAATGACAGGCCTTCGTTGAAGCTGGCTGATGAGGCCGCGGCAATATAGTCGAGTGGTTGCTCGGCTCCGGCCCCGTTGTAAAGATATTGGGCCAGCAGGACGATGCCGCTTTCGAAGCGGTACCAGAATTCGAGGGCGCCAATATTGAACTGGTCATGCAGGTCCCCACCCGACAATTTGGTGGCTTTACCATTATAATGACTGCCTTCAAGTTTAACCCCGAGCGTGCCGATACTCCCGGCCAGTCCCAGGCCAAGCATTTCCCGATCCCGCAGCAGTCCACCAATAGCCAGAAAATCAATTTTAGCGCGGTTCTCAGAAAGAGTCAGCAGGTAGCTGTTGTTTTCCTTGTCTGTGCCGAAAACCGCCGTGCCGCCAATCTGTCCCCCAAGGCCGAAGTAGTGCGTGCCACGAATGGCATCAACGCCGGGGCGGATGTCGCTGTCGAGGGCGTCCGGGGGGAATGGGGCGACAACATCAAGAGGGGAGAAGATAACAATGCGTCCGAAGCCGATGGCCTGTCGGCCGATGGACCAATCGAAGTTTTCCTGGCGGCCCCGGAGACTCAGGCGGTCGACCGTCAGTCGATCTGACCAGCGATGCCCACGATTCCAGTCACGTTCCATGTCGAGACGTCGGTTCGGGGAATCGGCCGGGAGGGCGACCTGTCCGGCCGGATCACTGTAGAGGAGTTGATTGTCGAGGGCAAGTTCGAGTTCAAGTGTATTGCCAAATTGCCCCTGCAGATTGATCCGCTGGCTGTTGGCTGAAAAAAACCCGTTATCAAGGTTTGTTCCTGGCGGGGTGTCATAGCCGATATCAAGGGTTTTCAGGTGGCCGCCAACAACCGGTTCTTGCAGCAGCGATGCAACAGCCGCTGGGGCGGTCAGAAGCAGTAGGAGTGCAGCAATGACCAGTCGGGTGGGAGCCATTAGTCTTCCTGACGGATATCATCTTCAAGGCGCCCGTCCCGGAGTCGGATGACCCGTTCGGCATGGGCGATAACCAGGGGGTCATGCGAGCTGAACAGGAAGGTGATCCCTTTTTCCTGGTTCAACTTATGCATCAGATGCATTAACTCTTCAGCGGTGTGTGAATCGAGGTTGGCGGTCGGTTCATCGGCGAGAATAACGGCCGGCTGCGGAGCAATGGCCCGGGCGATGGCGACCCGTTGCTGCTGACCGCCGGACAAATCGTTGGGCCGCCGGTCCTCGAGACCGTCTATGCCGAGTTCCGCAAAAATGGTTTCGATTCTCTGTCGTCTCTCTTCGGGCGCGACACCTTGCAGCATCAAGGTGAATTCGGCGTTCTCGGCGGCAGTTAGTACCGGTATCAGGTTGTAGGATTGGAAGATGAAGCCGATCCTTTTGAGGCGGAAGTCGGCCAGTGCCTTTGGCGTCATTTCATTGTAATCGACGCTGTCGACTGCTACCGCCCCTTCAGTCGCGGTGTCGAGAGCACCAATGATGTTCAACACGGTGGTTTTGCCGCTGCCGGAAGGACCGGCCAGTACGGCGAATTCGCCTGCCTTGATGAAGAGGTTCAGCTCATCGACGGCGGTAATGTGCTGGTTGCCGGCCGGGTAGATTTTAGTCATGTTGCGTAGGGCGATAAGGGCCATAATATACTCTCTTTAAAGTCATTTGCCACCAAGGCACCAAGCGCACCAAGAAGAACAAAATGAATCATAAACGTATTTGAACTTCAGGCTTGCCTTGGTGCTCTTCGTGTCTTGGTGGCACCTTGGTTTTGATTCGAATTCTTCTCTTAATTAATGATGTCGCATCGCTGCTGCCGGCGTTATCCGTGCCGCTTTGGCAGCCGGGTAGAGCGCTGCTATCACTGACAGCACTAAAACGTAAATCGACATTTGCCCCATGTAGGCAAAATCCCAGGAAGCCCGCATGATCGGGTCGAAGACGACGCCGCCGAATTCCATGGTTTCCGGAATGAAATCGCGCAGGTCGATGCCGACATCGGCCAGATACCAGGTTGCCAGGACTCCGAGAAGATTGCCGAAGATCATCGAAATTAATCCGATCAGAAAAGCTTCGGTCATGACCATCTTCCGCAATCGGCCGGGGGTGGCACCAACGGCCAGGATGACGCCAAATTCACGTATCCGCTCCATGACCGACATCAGCAGGGTGTTGACGACACCGATGGTGACAATCAGGACAATGATCAGGAAAATGAATTTCTGGCTGGCGTAGTCAAGCTTGATGGCATTGGCGAGATTGGCCATGGCCACTTCCCAGCTGACGGCGCGCAGGTCGGAATCTTTCGGCAAAATATCGGCGATAACCGGAATCAGCTGTTCTTCCCATTCCGGATGTTCCAGCACGATCGCCAATTCATGGATCGCGTCGGACTGTCCGGTCATTGCTGCCGCCCGTTGCCGTCCGACCATAACCAGCGAACTGTCAACCTCGCGAATGCCCGATTTGACGATACCGCGGATCCGGAAGAGCTCACTGACCAGTTCACCTTCTGTACCCTGGGCAGTGACGACAAACTTGTTGCCGATCTTCAGTTTTAACTCGGTCAGCAAGCGACTGCCGACCAGGGCATCTCGCCCGTTGAGTGAACGGATCACCTCGGGGGCGTTGATATTTTTCAACAGGGGATTGATGCTGTTTTCAGCTGTCGGATCGATGCCGGTCAGGAGAATGCCACGGCTTTCACGACTCGACTGGGCCAATCCCGGCAGATAGATTCGCGGCAAAACCGCTTTAACACCGTCTACAGATGCTATTTGCTGTGCGAGGTCTTCACTTTGCCAGTAAAGGCGGTCGTCCCTTGAGACGGCATAGTCGCCCCGATAAACGGCAATATGTCCCGAGCCTGAGCGGACCCCGCTGTCAACCATCTGAGCGTAAACACCGAAGGCAAGGTTATGAAAGGCTTGCACCAGCATCAGGCTGAAGCTGATGGCAATAACCGTGATGATGGTGCGACGGCGACTGCGCCAGATATTGCGCCAGGCAAGATTGAGTGTTTCCATTAATCCTCCCTGATCGCTTGAACCGGCTGAAGATTTGCTGCCCGCCGGGCCGGGAAAAAACCGGCCAGAACAGAGACGACAACGAGAAGATAAGCTGGCTCAATGAAATTACGGTATTCAAAAATGGCTTTGAGTCGAGGTTGCATGGTTCCGCCGGCGTAAGTGATCGGAGTAATCCAGGTTGAGAGATCGATGCCGAATCGTGACATGTAGTAGCTTAAGATCAGTCCGCAGACAAGACCGAGCAGGGTGCCGATCAGCCCGAGTAGTAACGATTCGAGCAGCACCAGCCGTTTGATCTGTCCTGGCCTGAGGCCGAGCGCCATCAAGATGCCAAACTCACGGGTTCGTTCCATGACCGACATGAAAATCGTGTTGAGAATGCCGAGACCGGTCGCAAAATAAAGGATGATGACAAAGATCAGGCGACTGACGTCGAAGGAGGCGATTGCTTCGCGCATTTCCGGCAGAAGCTCTCCCCAGTCTGTGATGCTGAGGCCTTGCGGCAGGAGGGTGGCAAGGGCCGGTTTGTAGTCCGCCGCCCGGAGGGGGGCATTAATTGCGATGGCAATTTCGTGGATTTTGCCATCGAGGGTCATGACCTTCTGCAACCACTGCTGCGGCACCAGAACCAGGCTGTTGTCATGGCCGCTGTGACCGGTACGGAAGATACCGCGGACGATCAACAGGTCATTGCCGATCGAACCGTCGGCGGCCTGGGTGACAAAGACCAGCTCGTCGCCCGGTGAAACTTTGAGCTTTTTCGCCAGGCTTGAGCCGATGACAGCCCCGTTGCCGTTATTGCCGGAAAGATATGCCCCTTCCGCCAGTTGCTGGTGCAGGTTGGTGACGCTCTTTTCCATTTCGGGATGGATGCCGAGCAGTTCGACCGGATAGCTGCTCTCGTCATGCGAGGCGAGCCCGAAGCCGCGCAGCCGCTGGCTGAAGCCGATCACCACTTCATCTGTTTCCAGTTTTCGCAGCAATTGCTCATCGGAACTGAAGTTTTTGTACATATCGCGGTCATCGAGATAGTCATCGGCGGTGATGACCAGGTGCCCGTGATATTGTTCAGTGGTCGACGCAAGAATATCGACCAGCATCCCGGAAAATACCCCGAGTGAAAGAGTCAGCAGGGCAAGGGAGACGACCATTGCCGAGAGGGTCAGCAGGGTCCGTCGCCGATTACGCCAGAGATTACGGGATGCGAGTCGTAGCAGCATGGTTATCGTTTCAGGTTGCGTAGGGAAAAAAAGCTTTTCCCGATTTTGATATTAAAGTCGATGTCGGAATACTGGATGATGGTCCGTTCTTCCGGATCGTCGATCGGCTGGATGGTCATCCGCAGCGGAATAAACCGGCCATCGATTTTTTTTATATCGTCGAAGACCATGTCGCGGACCTTGACCATCTCTTCGTCGAAATAAGAGACGGTGCCCGGTACTTCCATCGGCAGCAGTATCTCATAAACGATCTTGCCCCAGACAACAACGGCATCCGGCTTGGGAATGCACTCGATCAGGTAGCGTTTCTTCGACTCTTCAATCAGTTCGAAGCTGTAGTCTTCATCGATCTTGTTCGCCTTGACCAGGTCGTCATTGGTGATGTGACTCCCCATCCAGGCGCCACCCATCATCGACGGCGGCACTTTAATGACCCGGTCGACTTTTGGCAGGTAGTTCCAGACCTCCTTGTCGACTTTCAGGGTGGCGACATCCCGTTCTTTGGAGGGTTCGATGATCCGCACCAGGAAATGATCCCGGCCGAGCGACCAGGCATCCATCTTTAGTGAACGTTCCCAGTGCTCGGAGCGGATGTTCAATGTCATCCGAGACTTTGAAGAAAGCCCCATGTACTGCTCCTCGACCTTGCGGATCAATGCTTTCAAATCCACGGACCAGGCCGGGTGTGGCAGCAGAAGTATAGATATAATCAATAGCAGCAAAAATCTTATCATCGGGACCTCTTGGAGTGTTGGTCAATCTGTTCTATTATACAGACTGATTCTATGACTTCCAGAGATGAACCGCCAGAAATAATGGATATCACATGAAAAATAATCTCCATCGATCTGTTTGCCCTGACGATATCCAGGTGACCGGATGGTGAACGGCCCGACCTCACTGAGACTGTCTGACCTGGGGCGTGGAAGTACTTATTTGATAACAACCTTATCGAGGTGAGAAAATGAATTTTACTGCAGCTGCACCTGATGCCGATCTAAAAACAAGGATTGGGGTTTTTTCGTTTTTTGACGAAATGAGTAATCATGGTCAGGAAAAACTCGTACAGTCGTTACAGGTCATGCAGATGGGAGCAGG
>JBFFPW010000045.1:0-8227 GCA_041573815.1 Desulfuromonadales bacterium | reverse complement strand
TCTACGCCCGCCTCGCGGCACAGAGCCTCGTCTCGGTCGAAGTCGCGAGGGTATTTGTCGAAATCCTCGTTCGGGCCGGCACTGATGCCGCGGCAGATCGCACCAGGAGAAACAACCGGCTCCGGATGGGCGATCGGCTCGGCCGGGTCCCCGGTGGCAAAGCCCCAGTCCTCGAGAAACGCTTCATGCAGATGACCGACCACTGGCCCTTCGACCTTAAAATGGATATCACTGACATGTTTGCGCCCATCCCCCTCAAGAAGATGGCGATCGCCAATATTCATGCCACCGGTGAAACCAATTTCACCATCAACAATTAACAGCTTGCGGTGATTTCTCATGTTGAGGTAAAGACCACGCCCGGAAATAGAAAACGGCAAAAACTTGGCAACCCGAACCGAGGTTTTGCGGAACAGCCAGTAGGCCCGCGGGAACGAATAAAAAGCGCCGAGAGCGTCGATCAACACAGAGACCGTAACTTTCCTGTCGGCAGCCGCGATCAGAACATTGGCAAAATCCCGGCCGGTCTGGTTGGTTTCAAAAATGTAACTGGAAAGACAGACTGATTCGCGAGCGTTTCGAATCGCGTCGAGCATTGCCGGGTAAGCCTGCTCACCATTGTAAAGCGGTGTGACCCGGTTGCCATCAACCAGATCCCGCCGGGTGACCGCATCGACCAGGTTGCGCAGGTCGGCAAAATTCTCATGTCGAAACGGAAATTGTTCCGACTGGGACTGTTCAGTCGACCAGATACAATAGGCCGGCTCGGTCCAGGCCATCCCGTGCCCTCTTTCCTGCCAACCCCGGGCTCTGGTCCGGATCCGGTTAACACCGAACAACCAGTAAAGACAGATGCCGATAAAGGGGAGAGTGAAGCCGACCGCAATCCACCCCACCGCGGCCCGCGGATCCCGCTTATTGAGCAGGATGTGCGCAGCCGTGCCGAGGGTCAGCACAACGTAAGCCAGAGTGCCGATGACTTCCAGAATCAGATCCAGCGTCGTCACGAAAGAGAACTCCCTCCAATAAAAAACGACCGCAAAAAGCAGCCGTCATCAATTATCGCAAAGATGTTGCACACCGTGGACAGGTCAGCATGCTGGTAGAAGGAACATTATGTCCACAACTCGGGCAATTGAACCAGTATTTGCAATATCGGCATTGAGGATCGGAAAGACCCTGCTTCTTGCTGCATTTAGGACATTGCCGGTACATTTTCTGATGATCAATGTAATCATCAAACAGCAGTCCGCATTTCGGACAGAGCTCGGCCTTGCGATTAAAAATAACCGTTTCGCAATTCTGCTGCGGACAGACAAAAACCGTCCGACAACCACTGCAGTAATACTTCCCCTTTTTCTCTTCCTTGCAAACCGGGCACTTATCCATAACCACTTACCTCTCCCCCGAAAGAGTGCCATGAGATCTGAACCGTACCGATAATCCGGTATTTTGGGTTCTTACTTGAGTTTACACAAAAAAGCCGGGCCCCTCAAGGCCCGGCTCGGAAAGTCTATCTATTTTAAATTATTCGACTTTCTTGAACATAGAGGCCTGGACACCACAAATAGCACAAGGCCCGTCTGGCTCACCCTCAACAGTATTGCCACAAACCGGGCAAATATAATAGTCAACAGCCTCATTATTGCCAAGGCTATCCAATGCCTTTTTATACAGCGCGGCATGGACCTTCTCAACCTCGTTGGCAAAACGGAAACTACGCTCGGCGACCGCCAGGCCTTCGGCCTTGGCATCTTCAATCATCGCCGGGTACATATCGGTGAACTCAAACGTTTCACCTTCGAGCGCCGCTTGCAGGTTCGCCTCAGTCGCACCTACTTTCCCGGCCGCCCGCAAATGGGCATGGGCATGGATCGTCTCAGCAGCCGCAGCCGCCCGGAACAGCTTGGCAACTTGCCCATAGCCATCCTGTTCAGCCTGTTCGGCAAAGGCGAGATACTTCCGGTTCGCCTGTGACTCTCCGGCAAACGCCTCCATCAGCCCCTGCTCACTCTTACTTCCCTTCATTTCAGACATAAAGAATCTCCTTACTGCAAATTGAATTGTTTTAGTGGCAGATTTTTAACTCCGAAAGTTTAACAATTCAAGCCACCATGTCAACATAAGAACTCGGTATGTTGCGTCATGCTTGCCTTTGCCGGCAAAAAACTTTATTCTGCTTGGTATGAGTGAATATCAAGTTGAAAAAAAGCTGGCAGAAGTGACCATTTATCTGGTCGATGGGCAGGAACGGAGCGGCGTTCTTTTTCTCAGCCCGTTCTCTTCAACCCGCAGCGGTTCGCAGACTCTGATAGAGTTGCTGCAGGAACCGGAGCCTTTTGTTCCCTTCTTACGTTCGGACAAGGCGTTCATGCTGCTCAACAAGAAACAGATCAGTCATGTCAAATACCTGCCGGCCGAAGACGAGCCTGTCAGAATCGGCGAACCGACCGAAGTGGAGATAACCTTTGTTAACGGTAAGGCCCTTTCCGGAAAAACCATTCTCGAAATGCCGGAAGGCAAGGGGCGGCTACTTGACTATATGAACAGCAGCCCCGGTTACTTTTCTCTCGACTGTGGCAATGAAGAGTATTACCTGGTGAACCCCCGGGTCATTATTGAAATTGCCGACAAATAAATAAGGGCCGGCTAAAAAGCCGGCCCTTATAATTTCTATCAAAAAAACAATCGTCAATTACTCACCAACGTTCGGTTCATACATCGCCACCACCGGCAACTCTTCCCGCAGCACAAAATGGTAGCTCTCTTTCAGCTTGCTGGTAAAAATTGATCCCAACCAGAGCAATGATCCTCCCGGAATCATTAATCCGGCAGTCCATAATGAGGAGCGTGCTTCCCGGTCAACTTCGTCGGCCTTCATCTGGTAAAGGACCGGATTAAAACCTTCCTTATCGAGAACGACCTGGTAGGTTTCACCGGAACTGCCGGTTGTGTAATCATAGGTACACGGGGTTACACAGACCTGCTTGCCGTTGACGATAACCTGCGCGCCGGCCGGTTCAGATAGCAGCATCGTTTTTCTGGCACACCCCGTGGCGGTCAGAAAAGTAAAAATGACGATGATGATGCAACTTTTTTTCAACATTGATTGCTCCGTTCCTCTCCTGTGACAGGGTTTAGAATGAGCAAGCAACATGCCAAAGTGCTTGTTTTAGCGTCCTTTTTACTCTGGGAAAACTTTCGCTGCTGACCTCGCCGTTGACAAACGAACTCAGACAGCCCGACAAAATGCTTGATTCCTTATCATAACAGCGACTTAGCTAACCCTCCCGGAGACTTATCAACAAAGGAACTCTTTGCCTGTTTTCAGCATCAACAAAAATGTATCGGAACTCATATAAAGCCGCCCGCTGAAACCTCATCGAAATGGCACAAAAACGTCACGGCAACTATGTCAAAGGCAGACATCGGTGTTACTTGAGGTAGGAACGAAGGTAGCACCCGGTGAAGGAGCGTGAGACCCTGGCAATCTCTTCCGGGGTTCCGGTGGCAATAATTTCACCGCCGCGATCACCCCCTTCCGGGCCAAGATCGATAATGTGGTCGGCGGTCTTGATGACATCAAGGTTGTGTTCGATCACCAGGATCGTATTGCCGGCGTCAACCAGCCGTTGCAGAACATCGAGCAGCTTGCGGATATCGGCAAAATGGAGACCGGTCGTCGGTTCGTCGAGAATATAGATGGTCTGGCCGGTCGCCCGCTTGCCGAGTTCCTTGGCCAGCTTGACCCGCTGGGCTTCGCCGCCGGAGAGGGTGGTTGCACTCTGGCCAAGCTTGATATAACCGAGTCCAACATCGCGCAGGGT
This sequence comes from Desulfuromonadales bacterium, assembly GCA_041573815.1. Classification (GTDB taxonomy): domain Bacteria; phylum Desulfobacterota; class Desulfuromonadia; order Desulfuromonadales; family UBA2294; genus BM707. The sequence goes on along the minus strand of JBFFPW010000045.1, from coordinate 4,400 downwards.
CTCAAGTTTCTTGTTAATTTTCGGGATATTGGCAAAAAACTTCGCCCCCTGATTGGCGGTCATATCGAGAACATCGGCGATCGCCTTCCCCTTATACTTTATTTCCAGTGTCTCCCGGTTGAAGCGCGCCCCCTTGCAGACCTCACACTGGACATAGACATCCGGCAGGAAATGCATTTCTATCTTGATAATGCCATCCCCCTGACACGCTTCACAGCGGCCGCCCTTGACGTTGAAAGAGAAGCGCCCCGGCTTGTAGCCGCGCACCTTCGCCTCCGGCAGTTGCGCAAAAAGATCGCGGATGTCGGAGAAAACACCTGTATAGGTGGCCGGGTTTGAGCGCGGGGTCCGGCCGATCGGCGACTGGTCGATATCAATAACCTTGTCGAGTTTCTCCAGACCAATGACCTCCTCGACCTTGCCGGCCCGATCCCGCGACCGGTTCAGACGTTGGGCCAGGGTTTTGTAGAGAGTATCGATCACCAGGGTCGACTTGCCGGATCCGGAGACCCCGGTGACACAGGTCAAAACTCCGAGAGGGAAGGTCACATCAATATTTTTCAGATTGTTGGCTGACGCACCGCGGATTTGCAGATGGTTCTTCGCCTGACGCCGTTCGGCCGGCAGTGGAATCATCAGCTCGCCGCTCATATATTGTCCGGTCAGCGACGCCTCGACCTGCATGATCTCTTCCGGCGTCCCTTCGGCAACAATCTCACCACCAAGAACACCTGCCGCTGGTCCCATGTCGATGACATGGTCAGCCTCGAGAATCGTCTCCTCGTCATGTTCAACCACCAGAACCGTGTTGCCCATATCCCGCAGTTTTTTCAGTGTTTCAAGCAGACGCCGGTTGTCGCGTTGATGCAAACCGATTGACGGTTCATCAAGAATATAAAGAACGCCAACCAGCGACGATCCGACCTGGGTTGCCAGACGAATACGCTGCCCCTCACCACCCGACAGCGTACCGGATGCCCGATCGAGCGTCAGGTAGTCGAGCCCGACATGAGCCAGGAACGACAGCCGTTCGCGGATCTCCTTGAGAATCCGTCGACCGATTTCAGCCTCTTTCTCGGTCAATTCAAGGTCGGTAAAGAAATCGGTCGCCTGGTTGATTGATTGAGCGACAACTTCCTGCATATTCTTGCCACTGACCCGAACATGCAGCGACTCCGGTCGCAGCCGGGCGCCTTTACAGCTGGGGCAGGGCATAATATTCATATAACGCTCAAGGTTTTCTCGCACCGCATCGGAATCGGTTTCACGATAGCGCCGCTCCAGGTTCGGTAAAACCCCTTCGAACTTTTTATTATAAAAATGCCGGCGGCCACCCTGATCGAAAAAGAAACGCACCTCTTCTTCGCCGGATCCGTCGAGGATCGCTTTGCGGACATCTTCCGGCAGCTTGGCAAAAGGGGTCGTCAATTCAAATTTGTAATGGTCAGCCAACGCCTCGAGAATCTGCTGGTACCAGTAACCGGTGCGTGACTCCCACGGCGCAATGGCTCCCTCGCGGATCGACAATCCACTGTTGGGAACAACCAGGTCCATGTCAAAATACATCCGGGTCCCGAGGCCGGAACAGGCGTCGCAGGCTCCGTACGGGTTATTAAAGGAGAACATCCGCGGGGTGATTTCCGGATAGGAGACACCACACTCGACACAGGCATGCTGTTCGGAAAAAAGCTGGCTTGCGCCATCAATAATTTCAACCCGGACGACATCTTCAGCCAGACCGAGGGCGGTTTCAATCGAATCGGCCAACCGGCTTTCGATCCCGTCCTTAATGATCAGCCGATCAACAACCACCTCGATGGTGTGCTTCTTGTTCTTGTCGAGCTCGGCCGTTTCCGCCAACTCATACATTTCACCATCGATCCGCACCCGGACAAACCCGTCGGCCTGCAGCTGTTTCAGTTCCTTGCGGTACTCCCCCTTGCGGCCGCGCACGATTGGTGCCATGACCATCAAGCGGCTTTTCTCCGGCCAGGTCATCACCTGATCGACCATCTGTTGTACCGTTTGCGAACTGATCTCCTTGCCGCACTTAAAACAGTGCACCCGGCCAACCCGGGCAAAAAGCAGGCGCAGGTAGTCATAGATTTCGGTGACGGTGCCGACAGTGGAGCGGGGGTTTTTCGAGGTCGTTTTCTGTTCTATCGAGATCGCCGGCGAAAGACCTTCAATGCTTTCGACATCCGGCTTGTCCATCTGCTCGAGGAACTGCCGGGCATAGGCCGACAGTGACTCAACATAGCGGCGCTGACCTTCAGCGTAGATGGTATCGAAGGCGAGGGTGCTCTTGCCGGAACCGGAGACACCGGTGATGACCACCAGCTTGTCACGCGGAATTTCGACATCGATATTTTTCAGATTGTGCTCGCAAGCACCTTTGATGACGATTTTATTTATCATGAATTAATATCTAAATCCTTTTTGCCACTCGTTCGCTTTGCTCACTTAAGACACCAAGAAGGTAAAATCATAATATTTGCCAGTTTCGGGATTTAAAGACCTTAAATCCTAGGCTCTTCTTGGTGCCCTTGGTGTCTTGGTGGCGTATATATTATGTTTTGATCATCTGTTCAGCCATGCGGATCGCTGCCACCAGGCTGGCACAGCTTGCCTGGCCGGTTCCGGCGAGGTTGTAGGCGGTGCCATGGTCGACTGACGTCCGGACGATCGGTAAACCAAGGGTCACATTCACGCCATCTTCGAAATGCAGCAGCTTGAGCGGAATCAAACCCTGATCATGATACATGCAGATGACGGCGTCATAATTGCCGGCGGCGGCAAAATGGAAGAGGGTGTCGGCACTGTGCGGACCACTCGCTTCGATCCCTTCGCTGCGGGCCTTTTCGATAGCGGGAATAATCAAGCGCTGTTCCTCATCGCCGAACAGACCCGACTCACCAGCATGTGGATTGAGCCCAAGCACCGCCAGGCGCGGCCGCTCAACAGAAAATTGCGCCCGCAAGGAGTGCTCGGTAATGCGGATGGTTTCAACAATCGCCTCGGTAGTCAGGGTCGTTGCCACGTCAGCCAGCGGCAGGTGCGTCGTCACCAGGCAGACCTTTAACCGGTCGCCAGCCAGCATCATCACGACTTTCTCAACGCCACAGCGATCAGCCAGCATTTCGGTATGGCCGGGGAAATCGACACCGGCGTCATTGATCGCTTTTTTGTTGATCGGCGCGGTGATCATCCCGGCCGCGAGGCCCGACAGACACTGCTCGGCGGCCCAGTCGATATAAGTCGCCATCGCCCGACCACAGTCCTGGTCAGGAGCACCATATTGCAGATCATTCGCCGGCAAGCGGGTCAGGTTTTTGATATGTATTCTCTTGCCGTTGATTGACAGCATGTCGGTCGCGTCATCAGTTGCCGCGCCGAATAGACTGGCGGCCCGTTTTAGAACAGCGGTATCTCCGGCGACCAGGAGCGGCGATGCAAACCGGTCGAGTTCGCCGTCCAGCAAGGCTTTGACGATAATTTCAGGGCCGATCCCGGTCGGATCTCCCATGGTGATAACCAACGGTTTCTGCATCATCTCTCCAAAGGGCAATGTTCCACTATACCCTGCCTTGTAATTTCCTCTCAACCGAAATCAAAGAACCTGTTTTGAACTTTTTTTATATCGACAAATAAAATGGTATATTTGAAATAACCAGAAAAGAGGAGATGAGGACCATGTTACACCCTGCAAAACTATTGTTGGCGTTGCTCCTGGTTGTAACAGGCGGCTGTTCTTCGGTCCGGGTCAGCCAGGATTACACCTCTACAGGAAACCTGAGCGGGCTCAGCAGTTATGCCTGGCATTATGACCGCCAGGAAAAAACCGGCGACATAAGAATCGACAGTCCGCTCATCGACAACCGCATCCGGGCGGCGATCGACGAAACGCTTAAAGCCAGAGGTTACCGCAGCACCGCACGCGACAAGGCCGATTTCCATGTCGCCTATCAGTATGCCATTCGTGGCCGCCTCCGCCCCGACAACGTTCAAACCAGTATCGGCTTCGGTTTCGGTACTTACAGTCGCCATAGCGCTTTTGGCCTCAGCACCGGCTCCGATGTCAGTTCTTATGACGAAGGGCTGCTGGTGATCGATATTCTCGATGCCCGTGACGGGTCCACCTTATGGCGCGGCAAAGGCACCCGCCAGGTCTTTATCCATACGGAACCGGAGAGGATGACCGAACAGATTAACGAGACGGTGCACAAGATACTGGACCAGTTCCCGCCATGACGACGGTTAATGAAAACGTTTCGTTGCTGCGGCATGGGTTTTCTCAACGATGCCGCACTCTTCATACTCAGCGCGCCTTGCATCTTAAAACCCTTTGACTATCCCCAGAAAAAGGGTTCATGGTTGATAAGCAGAGTCGTGGGGTCCCG
>JBFFPW010000044.1:0-8248 GCA_041573815.1 Desulfuromonadales bacterium | reverse complement strand
GCCAAAGCTAAAGAATGTGCAGGATTCGAGGACAACCCGGGCCAGGAGATCCTCACCGGTTTCGGTCACAATGCAGTTCTCGGTGTTGCCGACAAGGTTATCGAAGCGGTCAAGAGCGGCGCTATCAAGCATTTCTTCCTGGTCGGCGGTTGCGACGGTGCCAAACCGGGCCGGAACTACTACACCGAATTTGCCGAGCAAGCACCGGCTGACACTGTCATCCTGACCCTCGCCTGCGGCAAGTTCCGCTTCAACAAGATGGATTTCGGCGATATCGGCGGCATTCCGCGCCTGCTTGATGTTGGTCAGTGTAACGACGCTTATTCGGCAATCAAGATCGCCGTCGCCCTCTCGGAAGCCTTTGAGTGTGGCGTCAATGATCTGCCGTTGTCGATGATCCTTTCCTGGTACGAGCAGAAAGCTGTGACCATTTTGCTGACATTGCTCTATCTCGGCATCAAAGACATCAAGATCGGCCCGACTCTGCCGGCCTTTATTACCCCGAATGTGCTCAACTACCTGGTTGAAAACTTCAATATCGGACCGATTACCACGGCAGAGGAAGACCTCAAAGCAATTCTCGGCTAATCAACAGTACATAGACAGAACATAAAGGGTCAGGCACTTTATTGAATGAGTGCCTGACCCTATTTTTTTGCGTTATTATTTCTATCGTTTAGAATGAATCCTAATATGTATCGACTCGAGCGCAACATAACCCTTGATATCGACCCGATTATCCTCTGGGATTTTATTGCCACGCCACGTAATCTGGACCAAATCACCCCGCCTGAATTGGAATTCAAAATTCTTTCGGAAATCCCCGAGGAAATGTACAACGGTCTGCAGATATCGTATGAGATCTCTATCCCACTGTTCGGACGTAAACGCTGGCTGACCGAGATATCGGAAATTGTGCCAGGGGAGTCCTTTGTTGATCTGCAGATTGAGGGGCCTTACAAACATTGGCGCCATTTCCACCAACTACTGCCAGTTGGCAACAACGCTTCCTGCATGATCGATCAGATAGACTATGAACTCCCTTACGGTCCGATTGGGGGAATTGCCAACCGTCTGATTGTCCAGAACCAACTGAACACCATCTTCGATTACCGGGAAAAAACTCTCCGGCAAATTTTTCAATAAATTGGCGGCATATTTCAGCCTCTTTTTTGCGGACCGTATGATATCCTTCGGTCGAGATCCACTTATAGAGGAGAATCAATGGAACTCTACCTGCTCGCTCTGACCTCATATTTTGTCATCATTGATCCGATCGGGACAGCCGTTATTTTCCACGGACTGACCGGTGATGACGATCGTCCCTACATCCTCAGCATGGCCATTCGATCTGTCGTTATTTCGACCATCATTGTTCTTCTCTTCGGATTCTTCGGTGAAGCCCTGCTGACCAAGCTCGGTATCAGCATAGAATCGTTGCGGGTTGCAGGTGGCCTTCTGCTTTTCTACACAGCATTTCATATGATTACGCAAAAAAGAGAGGACCCGGAAAGAGAAACCCTCAAAATTGACATCTCGGTTTACCCAATATCGATCCCGCTTATCGCCGGGCCGGGCTGTCTGACCCTGACGATTCTTCTCTTCTCAGAAGCAACAGGCAATAACAATATCTACCTGGTGATGGCGGTCATCACCATCTATCTGTTCACCCTGGCCTCTTTTCTCACATCACGATTGATCAGCCGAATTATCGGGCAAACCGGTGATGATATATTGAGACGACTCCTCGGGGTGATTCTGGCAGCCCTGGCGATACAGTTTATAGCTGATGGGATCAAGCAGATTATGGCAGGATAAGAAGCTCAAACAGTTCAAGATGTGAGGAAGGGCTCAAGACCGCGCCAGCCAAAGAAAAGACCGAAACCGACGATAAAAACAGCACACGCTCCGACCATAATCCGATAACCGCGATCTGACAGGAACCGTTTGCCGTAGGCGACAGTCCCGGAAACAAAACAGTACCAGACCAAATCAGACAGGATGTGGAAAAGGTAGAAAACAACGACACCAACCAACCCTGCCTCATGAGCCACCACCAGATAACTGAGCCCAATGGTCGCCCACCAGATAGTGAAATACGGATTCGCCAAACTGATGACCGCACCGGCAATCACCGGATGCAGACCGTCGGTTTTTTCGGCTTCCAGCTTCAACTGCAGCGTCGGCAGGCCTTTCAACATATTGCAGCCCATCCAGAGCATCATTGAACCACCCAGAATAGCGACTGAAGAAAACACAACGGGATGCTGAATGATTTCGGCGGCACCAAAAAAAACAAGCCCAACCACGACCCCTTCGAGGATAGCGTGGCCCAAGATAAGCAAGGGGCCGGCAATCGGTCCACGTCGAACCGTTTCGGCAATGGTCAGGGTCAATAACGGGCCTGGCATCATTGCCCCGGAAAATCCGAGAACAAAAGAAGTACTGGCGATAAGGGCGAGATTCATTCTTCAGGGTCATCCCAGAGTTGAGGCGCATTGTACTCGGCAATATCCGAGACATAAGGGCAATCGGCCGGTAGAATCCCTCTCTTCAGGGCATCACGTGTCAATGCCATACACTGAGTTTTAGCGGTATGTCGGTTATCATAAACCGAACAAAGCATGGTTTTTAAATCGAGCTGATCACACGGTTTATCCGTATAATAAACACGACCTTCATGCTCGATTTTCTCGTAACAACAACGCCCGCAGCGCTGGCACCGTTGTTCCCAGTCAATTTCATTCATTTCTATATCTCCCACCCGCACATATATGACGATGGATACAATGATCAACCCCAAGAAAAAGAGAAAATAACTGTTGACACACCGACACGAGTTCGGCGATTATACGTGATTCGAATCTGAAACAAAAGAATCAATAAGTATGAGGAGGCATTCTCAATGCAGTGTCAAACAATTCAACCCGGTGTTGAATGCGGTTTCTGGACAAAAAACGGTTGTGTTTTCGAAGGCAACTCTTGCCATAATGTTGTTGAAGCATGTGAAGGCTGCGAACGTATTGTTGACAGCGAAATTGGACCTGTCTGCAATTCCTACCCTGCGCCAGAGAAAAAATGGACAGGCGGTCTTTGTAACTTTGCGACACACCAAAAAGTCGAGATTGAAAACGTAGAGCTGAAGATCAACCCGCTGAAAGCTTCCAAGCGAGCTGCCGGACGTTAATCTAGCTCATCATTCAACAAACTCAAAAGGCAGGCTCCCCAGGGAACCTGCCTTTTTTGTTTTAATGTATACCTTCTATCGCCAAGGAAGTGGAAGGCATATCTTCCCCCGCGACTCTCCATCTCTGCGCCTTCGCATTAACCGCCTCAGAAGTCATGACTTTCAGGAGCCGGATATCGTCAATCTTCATCTAGACGAAAAACCGATTCCTCCTGCTCATCAATTATATCCCCGATCAACAGATCAGAAACTTCCTTTCGTAACTTTTCAATCGTTTCCGTATCGACATCGATGAAACGGATCGCCATACCGGGCGGTACCAGAAATTGCCCTTTGAGAAGTCCCATCGTGTAGGCGACCTCGCCTTTAACCGCAACAGCCACACCCGAGTTGAGGGGGATATTCACATTGACCTTACTGCCAACGGGCAATGGCTTGCTGGTTCGCAGATAGAGCCCCCCTTCAGACAGAGTAATGGCGAAGGATTTAACATCGAGACCGGCAAAGGTGAAAAAGACATTGCGGTTAAAAGGAGCACGGATATGCTTCCGCATGCCGCTACGATTTGGCAGGCATTTTTGTAGTGAAATGTGCAAATGATCCAGAGAGACCGGCTTTACCAGAAAGTCACTGCACCCGGCTGCAAAACATTTTTCAGCCATACCTTCATCACTGCCGACCATGATAATCGGAACCTTACTCAAAAGATTATCTTGGTTCAGGGCCTCAAGTGTTTCACGAACGGCACACTGTCCCTCTTCACAGCCAAGCAAAATGAGATGCGGCTGAAGAATCCTGAAAAGGTCATACGAACCATTGATATCATCGATCGGAACAACTTCAAAATTCATACGTGTGAACAGTGTCGACATATACACCAGAAAGTCCTTGTTCATGTCGGCAATAACAACTATTGGTTTATTACCCATGGAAACCTCCAGATGGGGTCAAAAATACGAACAAACCTTATCCGAAATATTGAAAAGCAACAAAAATAAGCGGAAGGATAAACGCTGTCACCAGACCGTTCAAGCCGATAGCCAGGCCGGCGACTGCACCACTCAGACGATCGACTTCCAACATCCGGGCTGTGCCGATACCATGTGAAGCAGTGCCGACAGCAAGCCCGACGGCCGTTTTGGAGCGAATGCCGATCAGGTGACAAAATTCCGGGCCACAAATAGCGCCGAGGCACCCGGTCAACACAACAATCGCTGCCGTCAACTCGGAGATTCCGCCAATTTTTTCAACGATGCCAATAGCGATCGGTGTCGTCACCGATTTTGGTGCCATCGACAGGATAACTTCATCAGTTCCACCGAGAAGCCAGGCCAAACCACAGGCACTGATAATGGAAGCCAGGGCTCCGGCGGAAACACCAATCAGAATCGGCCAGCGATTACGGTTAATATCATTGCGCTTCCGATACAGAGGCAGTGCCAGGGCGACCACCGATGGCCCGAGCAAGAACAGGATGAGCCGGCCACCCGTATTGTAAGCGGCATAGGGGATGTCAGCCAGCAAGAGAATGGCAATAATTGCCGCAATAGAGACAGCAACCGGGTTAAGAAGAATATTACGGAACCGGATATAAACAAGCTGTGCCAGAAAATAGACAACAACGGTCAGACCGACACCAAAGAGCGCCGAGGAGAAAAGATCACTCCACATCGCCCCGACCTTCCCCTTTTTCCATTTTCTGCTCAACCCAGCCGGTGACTGCCATAACAACAAAAGTACTTAATACCATCGACAAGCAGATCGGCAACCACTGTGCAGCGATCAAATCAAAATAGACCATGACCCCGACACCGGCCGGAACAAAAAACAGCGCCAGATGAGAAAGCAGCAGATCGGCGGCATCTTCAACCCACTCGACCTTGACAGTCCCAGTGAGTAAAAAAACCAGCAGCAATACCATACCGACAACATTGCCGGGAACCGGCACGTCAGCCCATGCGACAACACCCTCACCAATAAATTGGAAAAAGAGCAGAAATGCCAAACCTTTCAAGATATTAGTCATGTTTTCTTAAAGTCATTTCAGAGCTTGAGTTCTTGCTTGAGTCCATCAATAACCGCAGCAACTTCAGCGCGAATATCTTCAGCGGCTAATGAATTCTCGTACCGTAAAAATTCCTGGAAATTATGCAGAGCTTTATCGGCCTGATCCATATCGAGATAAAGATTACCGAGCGTCAGGTAGGCATATGCAAAAGCGGGGTCACATTTCAGGGCCTGCAAACAAGAGCTTTCGGCATTGTCGAGTTCCTCATTATCATAATACATCTCGGCCAGGTTATAATGTGCTTGCGGATCCTGGGGATCAAGATCAATAACCGCCTGGAAGGTTGAAAGCGCCCGCTCAACCTCACCACGGGAAAAGAGTGCGTCACCAAGTGAGTTCAGGGCAAAAGTTGAGTCCGGACTTAATTGCAGTGCTTTTTCATAGGAGGCAACGGCGGCATCTATCTCCTCCTGGTGGAAATGCAACAACCCGATACTGACCAGGGCATCTGCTTCGTCCGGTGCGTTGTCAACAATCCCCTGGTATACGTCACGGGCTTCATCAAATTGCCCCAGTTCAAACAGGAGATCGCCTAATGCGTAGCGGGCATCAATATCAGCGGAATCGACATTGACAACCTTCTGCAGGGAGATGACAGCTTCCTGTAACTTACCGAGAGCCTCAAGTGATTCGGCTATAAGGGATTCAACTTCAGTTGAAAAGTCACCATCAGCTTGTGCTTTTCTGAATAAATCGAGAGCCGAGTCCGCATCTCCCGACTCTAAAGCCAGAATTCCCTGTTCGATTAATTCTTTACGCTTCATAATATGTTCTCCTTAAAACAGGTATTGCATCAGTTCAGTTTTGAGCCAACTCTTCGACGGCGTCGAGAATTCCCCACGGGCTATCCTCAATAACAACAACTGGGCACCCCAGATTCTTTTGCAGATCTGCCGGTGTCATGTCATCGAGAAAACAATCATCACCGTCCCGCATCATAACATCCGGAATAAGCAATGCCGAGCCAAGATTTTTCCCTTCAAGCTGTTCACTAATGTCTTTGCCCGCAACCAGACCTGCCACTGTCACCATGTCACCAAAAAGTCTGTTTTCAATGGCATACAGATGCGCCTGGCTCCCCAGCAAGCTCGATAATTTTTCGAGAAATTGACTTAATTCGCCGTGAAATGCCTTCCCGGTAACAACTGAAAATTCAACCGGGCAATGCAGATTTTCAGCATCGGCATAAACGTCATCTGCCTCACTACGAAAAAGAGCAATCTTGCCAACACCATTTTCTATTTGTGGCAAATCCTCATATTCAGTCAAGGTCGGGATCTCAACGCCTGCCCGCAGGTAAAACTCATCGGCGGCGAAAACAAATCGACGGCCAAGAGTGTCCAGACAGTCCTCCTGCCAAACCTTCAAAGCAGATAATACAGCTCTGGCATCATCTTTCGATACCGGCTTGAGTGGTTGCAATTTTTGCCTGTGTGCTGTCAAGCCAACAGGAACCAGAGCGAGTGAGCAGACTCCGGGAGCAAGAGAAGTGAGCGCTTGAACAGTTTCGGCAAGGGCTTCTCCATCAGTCACCCCGGGACAAACAACAATCTGGGTATGCAGCTCGATGCCGTTGTCAACCAATCGCTGCAAAACAGGCAGGATGGGTGTTACTGGTCGACCCAGTAATTGCGATCGCAATTCAGGTTGAATAGCATGAACCGATATGTAGAGAGGCGTTAACTTTTGCTGAATGATTCGGTCGATAGCGGCATCATCCAGGTTAGAAAGTGTAATATAGGCTCCATAAAGGTATGAAAAGCGATAATCCTCATCCTTGATATACAGGCTGCGCCGCATCCCTTTCGGTAACTGGTGAACAAAACAGAATAGACAGTTATTGCCACAATGCGCCGGATCGGGATGTTCAAGAGCCAGGCCGAACGGGACATTCGCCTCTTTCTCAATGTCCAAATGCCACAAGTCACCATCAGCACGCTCAATAACCAGTTCTACATCGCACAAACGCTCAGCAATCAACACATCGAGAAAATCCCGAACAGGCCTGGAGTTGATCGAAACAATCCGATCGCCGACCTGGAGGCCTAACGAGTCAGCAATCCCGCCGGTTGCTATTCTAGAGATAATAACCATAAAAAAAACCTGAAACGAAAAGTCCCCGTAACAGGCAACCTGAAAACGGGGACTTTCGATTTACTTTAAGCGTGAGTCGAAACTACTCGCGACCACCATGCAGGCGGAAATTCCCGTCCGCCGACGTAATAACTGAAATTGCATGCTTGTACAACAACACGTCACAATCAGCTTCGATGAGCACACAGAAGCTGTCAAAAGATTTAATATGACCTTCGAGCTTATCACCTGACATCATTGTGATTGCAACCTTAACGCGCTCTTTACGAGCCTGATTCAGGAACTGGTCCTGGATATTAAATGGTGTTTTGCCCATGTCCTCTCCCTTTCTGCAATAGAAAACATTCAATTAGTGGCTGAATTCTATCAATTTCTGACGAGGAATCAACTGAAATTATTGATTTTTCCTTTTTGAACCAGGTTTCCTGCCTTTTTGCATAGCGCCGTGTTTCGCGTTTTATCAGGCTGATCGCTTCTTCAAGAGAAGTCTCTCCGGATAAGTGCTCGATAATTTCTCGATAACCAATCGCCTTCATTGATTTTAGCCCGGAGTTATAACCTGAAGTGAGCAACTGCTCGACCTCTTGAACCAGACCATCGGTTATCATCTGGTCGACCCGGGCCTCAATTCTTGCGTAGAGCTCTTCGCGGGGCCACTGCAGAAAGATTTTCAGCACCCGATAAGGGGCACCACCGAACTGATGCTGTTGCTGATATTCAGACATCGGGATTCCGGTCAACTCATAAACTTCCAGGGCCCTGACAACACGAACCAGATTGTTTGGATGAATTTTCTCGGCCTGACAAGGGTCGACCAACTGCAATCGTCGATACAGGGCCCCAGGGCCCTCTTCACGTTCAAAATGGTGGAGTTCTTCCCGTCGAACGCCGGCCTCGGG
>JBFFPW010000043.1:0-8280 GCA_041573815.1 Desulfuromonadales bacterium | reverse complement strand
GTATCACCGATGCGTCCGGCACCCTTGACGTGACAGGCGGTTCCCATGCAGACGCGAATAATGTACTTGCCACGTGGCTCCAGGTGGAACTGGGCATAAAATGTCAACACACCATAAATCTGGCTGCTATAGACATTGAGTCGCTCAGCCGTCAAATGGACAGTCGGTTCAGGAATGTAACCGTAGAACTCCTGAATCGCCTGCAGTGCCGGCATCAGTGCTCCCGGCATATCAACGAACTTGTCGAGGATCTCGTTACAAGGCCCGAGATCAATTTCCTGTTCTTCTACTTGCTCCACAGCTTCGCTCATGGAAATTCCCTCTTGCGTCGGAGTCAATTAACGATCGATTTCACCCAGGACGATGTCCAGAGTACCGATCGTTGCAATAACGTCGGCCAACAAAGCACCTTCGACCATTTGCGGCAGGGCTTGCAGGTTGACAAATGATGGCGGTCGAATCTTCATGCGGTATGGATTCGCCGAACCATCGGAGACAAGATAGTAGCCGAGTTCACCTTTCGGTGCCTCGATGCCAACATAAACCTCGCCTTCGGGTGCTTCAAAACCTTCGGTGATAATTTTGAATTGGTGGATCAGGCCTTCAATGGTATTGACGACATCCTGCTTCGGCGGCAGACAAACCTTCGGGCAATCAGCCAGAATCGGTCCGTCTTGCAGCTTGTCGAGAGCCTGCAGCATGATCTTGGCAGATTCACGCATTTCGATCAGGCGGGCCTTGTAGCGGGCAAAGGTGTCACCCTCTTCATAAACCGGCACTTCAAAGTCGTAATCTTCGTAACCACTATAAGGATTGTCGCGGCGCAGATCCCAGTCAACACCAGAGGCGCGCAGGGCCGGGCCGGTCAGGCCGATATCAATGGCATCTTCACCAGAAATATAGCCGACTTCCAAGGTCCGCTTCTGCCAGATCTTGTTGCCGGTCAACAACCCTTCGTACAGATCGACATATTCGTCCATCTTCTCAGCAAAGGCACGAATGTCATCAACAACTCCGGCTGGCAGGTCTTCGGAAAGGCCACCGACGCGGAAATAATTGGAGGTCATACGGGCCCCGGAAATTTTTTCGTAAATATCAATAATTGCTTCACGCTCGCGGAAACAATAAATAAAGACCGTCATTGCTCCGATATCAAGCGCATGGGTTGCCAACCAGACCAGGTGACTCTTGATCCGGGTCAACTCAGTCAACATAACGCGAATCACTTTGGCGCGCTCGGGGATTTCATCTGTAATGCCGAGCAGTTTTTCAACCGCCAGAACATAACCGAGGTTGTTGCTCATCGGTGCCAGATAATCCAGACGATCTGTCAGCGGGATCGTCTGATGATAGGTCCGATGCTCGGACAGTTTTTCTACACCACGGTGCAGAAAACCGATGTGCGGCGTCGCCTTGACAACTGTTTCACCATCGAGCTCGAGGATCAACTGGAGAACACCATGGGTCGAGGGATGCTGTGGACCCATATTTATGGTCATGGTTTCGGTTTGTGCCATTGTTAGCCTCGTTTATCCTTCAGAATTGAAGTAAATCTTTTTATATTCCTGATTTCTTACTGCAGACGGCCCTGATACGGCTCACGATCAGGACCCTGGAGCGGATAGTCCTTGCGCAGTGGATGACCTTCCCAGTCAGCCGCCATCAAAATACGACGCAGGTCCGGGTGGTTATTGAAAGAAATGCCCATCAGGTCCCAGCACTCACGTTCATGCCAGTTCGCGGTCGACCAGACGTTGCAGACGGTATCAACCGTCGCATCGTTCTCTTCAACCGGGACTTTAATGCGGAGACGGTCCTTGAGGGAGATATTGTAAAGATTGTAAACAACCATGAAACGGGGGGACTTGCCGAGGTAATCGACCCCGCAAAGATCGCAGAGAAAATTGTAGCCCAGTTCATCCTTGAGAAACCTGGAGATCTCAACGATCTGTTCTTTTTTGACCGTAATCGTCGTTTCGCCCCGGAATTCGACAACATCCAGAACGGCATCTGCAAATTTCTGCTTCAGCTTGCCAACGGCGGCATGTTCACTCATAGTTTGTTTCCCTATATTAATTAGTAGCCCCGGTGAGGACCGGAGAGATTAAACTTCAGAAACCCGTTCACCAATACCAAGAGTAGAACCGAACGAGTTACGTTCATTCATGATTTTTTCCTGAAGCTTGCCAATTCCATACAGCAGGCCTTCCGGACGTGGCGGGCAACCCGGCACATAGACATCAACCGGCAGAGCCTCATCAATACCCTGAACCGTGCTGTAGGTATCAAAGATACCGCCAGAACAGGCACAGGCGCCCATGGCAATAACGTACTTCGGCTCAGGCATCTGTTCGTAAACAGTCTCGATAACCGGCAACATTTTCTTGGTAACCGTTCCGGCAATGACAATGACATCAGACTGTCGGGGAGAGGCGCGGAACAGAACCCCGAGACGGTCAAGGTCAAAACGGGCAGCTCCAGTTGCCATCATTTCGATTGCGCAACAGGCGAGACCGAATGTCATCGGCCACAAAGAACGAGATCTGGACCAATTCACCAGCTTGTCCAGACTCGTAGTAATTACATTATTTCCGAGTGTCTCATCTACTCCCATTCCAGAGCTCCTTTTTTCCAGACATAAACGTAACCGACAAACAGGATAACGATAAAGACTCCCATTTCGGCAAAACCGAACATGCCTAACTTCTTGAACATTACCGCCCAGGGGTACAGGAAGACGACTTCAATATCGAAAACGATAAAGAGCATGGCGACAATGTAGAACTTGACAGAAACACGCTCCCGGGCTGTACCAAAAAGCGGCATACCGCATTCGTACGGTGCAAGCTTGACAGCTGACGGCTTCTTCTGTCCGACCAGGCGGGAGAAAATAACCGAGCCCGCCGCGAAAGCAAAGGCGATGGCGACAAGCACAAGGATCGGCAAATAATTGTCTAACATGTAATGACTCCTCCCAACGAGATAATTGTCATATTTATAAATAAAAAAGGTTGGGTTTTAGCGGCATTTTAAGCGAGTGCAAGTTAGGATACTTTAAGGTCTTTGTCAAGGGAAAAATACAGTATACTGTATGCAGTTTACCTCAACTTGTACGCATCCCGCAAATGCGCTTGTTTCGGCCATTTACGACCAATTTACTCGGCATTTAAAAACTCAATTTAGACGGCCTGTTCAGAGAGTGATTTCACACTTGCCTCCGACCCTTTGTCGTTAAAAAAACAGCCGGCATGCAAACGTTGTCATTTGCATTCTAAATGACCGATCAAGACCGGCTCATTGAATGGATGCACCTATCCCGCTTGTCAGTAGCCGGAATAACAAAAGGGGCCTGAATTAAATTCAGACCCCTTTTGTTCGTTGGCACTATAAAATTATCAGGAACGGGTCACGCTCCGAATTGAATCGATCTTGTTCATGCCTGCCAGGAGAACACCAAGGGTGATAAAAGCCCCCGGTGGCAAAATCATCAACAGAAACGGCTGGTACCCGGCGCCGAACAATGAAAACCCGAGCAGAGCACCGCTACCGAAAATTTCCCGGACCGCACCAAGGACAAACAGGGCGAGAGTGAAACCGGTTCCCATGCCGAGACCATCAACAATCGAAAGAAACGGCGTGTTCTTTGAAGCAAAGGCTTCGGCGCGACCGAGGATCAGGCAGTTGACGACAATCAGCGGTATGAAGATGCCGAGGGATTTGTACAGCCCGTAAACATAAGCCTCCATTACCAGCTGCACGATCGTGACGAACGAGGCGATAATGACAATATAGGCCGGAATCCGCACCTTGGCCGGAATCAACTTGCGCATCAGAGAAACAACGATGTTGGAGTTCACCAGAACGAAGGTTGTTGCCAACCCCATGCCGAGACCGTTTTCAGCACTGGTTGTCACCGCCAGGACCGGACAGAGGCCGAGCAACAGCCGGAAGACTGCATTCTCGCGCCAGATCCCCTTGCTGAATTCAGCTGCCAGATTCATTGACCAACCTCCTGTTGGTGTTGACGATAAAATTCGAGCCCACCCTTCACCGCCTTGACCACGGCCCTTGGTGAAATGGTGGCGCCGGTAATCTGGTCGAACTCGCCGCCATCCTTCTTAACCCGCCAGTCAACATTGTCGAGGTTTTTCTGTTTAAACTGATCCTTGAATCCCTCGTGGGCAATCTTGTCGCCGAGGCCAGGCGTTTCCGCATGGTTAAGAATCTCAATGCCGGTCACCGTGCCAGAGGCATCAACGCCGACCATAATAAAAATATTACCGCTGTAACCATCCGGGGCAACCACCTTGAAGGCGACGCCGCTCAGCTGTCCTTCGTTGCGACCACGGTAGAACAGGCGCTTGGTCTCGCGGCCTTTTTTGTCCTTGCCGGTCACCAGTTCAACCGTATCGGAATCGGGACTATTGTCGATCGGCGGCAGGACCGCCTGCAGAGCCCGCAAGGTTTCGAGGCGGCGCTGTTCGGCTATCGGCTCACGAGTCACCGATTCAACCAGAGACAGAATCAGGCCGGCGCCGGCGGTAATCAGGGTCAGGACGATGGCGAGTCGCAGAATATCTTTCATGACTTGCCCTCCGCCAACGTTCCAAAGACCCGCGGTCGGGTGTAACGATCGATTAATGGCGTCGCTGCATTCATCAACAAAATGGCAAACGACACGCCTTCCGGGTAACCACCGAAAAGACGGATCAAAACAGTCACCAGCCCGCAGCCGAAGCCGAAGATGATCATCCCTTTGCCGGTCACCGGTGACGTCACCATATCAGTCGCCATGAAGAAGACACCGAGGATCAGGCCACCGGTCAGCAGGTGAAACAGCGGATTCGGGTAACGGCTTGGATCGACCAACCAGAAGAGCCCGCTAAAAACGACAACGGTCAATAGAAAAGTGAGTGGCACGTGCCAGGAAATAATCTTTTTCCAGAACAGGTAGGCAGCTCCGAGAAGTAACGCCAGAGCCGAGACTTCACCGAGACTACCCGCCATGTTACCGACAAAATAGTCGCCCATGCCGGCTGAAAAATTTTCCGGCAGTTTGCCGGTCAGCATGACGGCCGTCTTCCATTCACCGAGCGGGGTTGCCGTCGTAACGGCATCGATACCGCTACCGAGCGGGGACGGTGTTGTCCACGAGGTCATGTGCACCGGAAATGACACCAACAGAACGACCCGGGCAACCAGTGCCGGATTGAACGGATTATAACCGAGGCCTCCGTAGACCTGTTTGCCGACAACAATGGCAATGACTGCACCGAGCAGAGCGAGCCACCAGGGTGAATTCGGCGGCATATTCAATGCCAGCAGAATGCCGGTCAGAGCGGCCGAACCATCGGCAATCGACAGCTTGCTGCCGAACAGGCGGTTACAGATCGCTTCCGTAGCAACACAACCAAACGTACAGGTCAGCAACACCAGGAGAGCCGGCAGACCGAAAAAATAGATCGCCACACCACAGGCCGGCAGCAGACTGTAGATAACAGCGCGCATCACCTTATCGGTGGTTTCACCCGAATGGATATGTGGGGAGGAAGAGAGATAAAGTTCGGCCATGGTTACATCTTCCTCCTTTTTTCCAGGATGGCGGCCTTGGCATGGCGTAACGACTGCACCAGCGGAATAAGCGACGGACAGCTGTAACTGCAACAGCCGCATTCGATGCAATCCATGGCATTGTACTCTTCGGCTTCTTCGAACATATTCAGTCGGGTATAGGCAGCGAGCGTCGTCGGCAACAGCTTGGCCGGGCAGGCTCTGACGCACCGAGCACAGCGGATACAGGGGCCCGGCTCGGCAACATGGATATCACCGGCCCGGAAGATCAACAGGCCGGAGGTCCCTCGGGTCGCTGGCACACCAAGGGAAAGCTGGGTCATCCCCATCATCGGCCCACCCATAATCAGCTTGGCCGGGTCGCCATTCAGACCACCACAGAAATCGACCAGGTGCTGTAACGGCGTACCAATCTTGATACGCAAATTCTTCTGCTCGTTGATGCCAGAGCCGGTCACGGTACAATTCCGCTCAATCAGCGGATAGCCGTTAATGATAGCATCAGCCGCTGCGGCCGTCGTTCCGACATTCTGTACCACAACGCCAACTTCCATCGGCAGACCGCCGCTCGGCACTTCACGACCGGTAATCGCCAAAATCAATTGCTTCTCGGCGCCCTGCGGATACTTGACCTCAAGCGGCACAACTTCAACTCCGCTTCCGGCACATTTTTCGCTCATCACCGCAATGGCATCCGGCTTGTTCGCCTCGATCCCAATATAGATGTTGTTGACGCCAAGAACCCGCCGCAGGATATCAACCCCCTGCAGAACCTTTTCCGGTTCCTCCAACATCAAACGATGATCAGCGGTCAGGTACGGTTCGCACTCCACACCGTTGATAATCAGAGTATCAATCGGCTTTTCTTCCGGCGGCGACAGCTTGACATGGGCCGGGAAGGTCGCACCACCCATGCCGACAATGCCGGCATCACGCAGTCGATCCTTGATCTGATCAGCGTCGAGAGTTGCCGGATCGGCTTTTGGCAGATTTTCCAGCCAGACATCTTCACCGTCCGGCTTGATCACCACCGAAGGCAAGCTCCGGCCAGAGGGGTGTAGCCGAGGTTCGACTGCCACCACCTCACCAGAGGTTGAAGCATGCACCGGGACCGAAACAAACCCCTTCGCCTTGCCAATAACCTGCCCCTTCTTGACCAACGTGCCAACTTCGACACATGCCTCAGCCGGCGCTCCGATATGCTGCGAGAGCGGTATAATCAGCTCTTGCGGCAACGGCACCGTTTCAACCGGTTTGGCAGCGGTCCATTGCTTATTATCAGCCGGGTGCAAACCGCCCGGAAATGTTTTCAGGTTCGTCATTGCCATGGATCAGGCTGCCTCGTTCTTCTGTTTGAGGGGCACCATAACTTCGGCAAAGCTGCTCCCTTCCGGGTAGCTGGTCATGAAGTCGCGGATACACTTGGTCGGGCACTTTTCAACCGCCGCTGGCGCCTGGTCGTAATTCTCATAAACCACCTTCGCCAGAAAATTTTCTATTTCGTAGGCTTCCGGCGCCTGTTTCTTGCAGATCTGGCAAGCGATGCAACCAACTTCACAATATTTGCGCACCAAGGCACCCTTGTCATTGCTGTTACAAAGAACATGGGTCGTTGCATCGAGCGGTGCCAGTTTGATGACATCACGCGGACAAGACGCGACACACTTGCCGCAACCGGTGCATTTTTTGCGACTGATCACTGCCAGGTTATCGGGGGTCATCTCGATGGCACCGAACGGGCAGACCCGCTCACAGGTTCCGAGCCCCATACAACCACCCGGACACTGCTTGGGCCCATCGGCCACTTTCTGCGCCGCCTGACAATCGGCCAAGCCGAGATAGATGTATTTATCTTTCGCTTTGCGGTTATCCCCCTGGCACATGACCACGGCCACTTTTGGATCGGCGCTGATCGGCGCAAAACCCATGATGTTGGCAATCTTGTCCATCACCGCGGCACCACCCGGCGGACAGGTTGCGGCGATCTTGTCGCCACCAGCCAGCATCTTGGCATAGCCGGAGCAGCCAGGATAACCACAGGCGCCGCAGTTAGCGCCCGGCAGCAACTCAAGGATCGCCAATTCGCGCGGGTCAACCTCGACGGCAAATTTCTTGGCGGCAAAACCGAGGGCGAGTGCCGCCAGCAATCCGATTGCGCCTAAACTTAATATTGCAGCTAACATTGTCTAATTGACTTCCTTAGCCCTTGACCAAGCCGGCAAAACCCATAAAGGCTAACGACAACAGACCGGCGGTCACCAGGGCAATGGCAGTTCCATGAAACGATTTTGGCACCGGGCAAAGATCGACCCGCTCACGCAGACCGGCAAACAGGATCATCGCCAGAGTAAAACCGATGGCAGCACCAAGGGCGAAAATGACACCTTCAAGAAAGCTATACTCCTTCTGGATATTCAAGACAGCCAGGCCGAGCACCGCGCAGTTGGTCGTAATCAGCGGCAGAAAGATGCCGAGGGACTGGTAGAGGACCGGGCTGGTCTTCTGAATGACCATCTCAACCAACTGAACCAGGGAGGCAATTACCAGAATAAAGGCGATAGTTTGAAGGTACTCAATACCGAACGGAATCAGGACGAAATATTGGATAAACCAGGTCACCACCGTCGCCACCGTCATAACAAAAGTGACAGCCATGCCCATACCGAGCGCAGTTTCGACTTTCTTCGAAACCCCGAGGAAGGGACAGAT
>JBFFPW010000042.1:0-8380 GCA_041573815.1 Desulfuromonadales bacterium | reverse complement strand
GATCGATCTGGTCAGCCAGTTCAGCCGTTTCCACCAGTACGGTAACGGTATCTTCTTCAACTTCAACATAACCCCAGTTGACGGCGACATGTACTGTTTCACCATCTTTTTTGTAGGTGAGTTCACCAACCTTCAGGGTTGTTAAGAGTGGGGTGTGGCCCGGCAGGATGCCGAGGTCACCCAGGGTCCCCGGCGCCGACAGTTCATCCACTTCTTCGGACAAAATGCGCTTGTACGGGGTGACCATTTCAAGTTTCAGTTTTTCTGCCATCTCAAACTTCCTTTATCAGGGTTCGGAGTGAATAACTCCGCGCGATCAGGCCGCCAGTTCCTTGGCCTTCTCGAGAGCCTCTTCAATGGTACCGACCAGGTAGAAGGCCTGCTCTGGAATATCGTCATACTTGCCATCGACGAGATCACGGAAACCCTTGATGGTGTCCTTGAGTTCAACGTACTTGCCAGGTGCGCCGGTAAAGGTTTCGGCAACGTGGAACGGCTGTGACAGGAATCGCTGGATCTTACGGGCACGGGAAACGACCAGTTTGTCTTCTTCGGAGAGCTCGTCCATACCGAGAATCGCGATGATGTCCTGCAGATCCTTGTAGCGCTGCAGAACGAACTGAACGTCACGGGCACACTTGTAATGCTCTTCACCGACAACCTGCGGATCAAGAATCCGGCTGGTCGAGTCAAGCGGATCAACCGCCGGGTAGATGCCGAGCTCGGCAATCTGCCGAGACAGAACGGTCGTTGCATCAAGGTGAGCAAAGGCGGTCGCCGGAGCCGGGTCAGTCAAGTCATCGGCCGGGACATAAATGGCCTGAACCGAGGTGATCGAACCCTTGTTGGTGGTGGTGATACGCTCCTGCAATTCACCCATTTCAGTCGCCAGCGTCGGCTGGTAGCCAACAGCTGAAGGGATCCGGCCGAGAAGGGCGGAAACCTCGGAACCAGCCTGGGTAAAACGGAAGATATTATCAATGAAAAGAAGAACATCCTGGCCTTCTTCATCACGGAAGTATTCAGCAACGGTCAGGGCAGAAATACCGACACGGGCACGGGCTCCCGGGGGCTCATTCATCTGGCCGTAAATCAGGGCGGCTTTATCAAGAACGCCGGAATCCTTCATTTCATGCCAGAGATCGTTGCCCTCACGGGTCCGCTCGCCAACACCGGCGAAAACGGAGAAACCACCGTGCTGCTTGGCGACGTTATTGATCAGTTCCATGATCAGAACCGTCTTGCCAACACCGGCGCCACCGAACAGGCCGATTTTACCACCACGAGAGTAGGGGGCCAGCAGGTCGACAACCTTGATGCCGGTTTCAAACGACTCAACGGCGGTCGACTGATCAACAAACTCAGGAGCCGGACGATGAATCGCCCACTTGGTTTCGGCTTCGATCGGACCAGATTCGTCAATCGGTTGGCCGATAACGTTCATGATGCGACCGAGGGTCTTGCGACCGACCGGCATCAGGATCTGATCACCGGTATCGATAACATCCTGACCACGAACCAGACCGTCAGTGGTGTCCATGGCAATAGCACGGACGGTATTCTCACCGAGGTGCTGAGCAACCTCACAGACCAGGTTGTTTTCCTGATCATCTATACCCGGGTTGGTAATCGTCAGGGCGTGATAAACCTCTGGAAGCTTGCCGGCTTCAAATTCCACGTCAACTACGGGACCGATAACCTGTGTAATCTTACCTTTATTCATGATGAACCGTTCCTCCTTGTTCCCACTCCATGTCGGTGGGAGCCACGTTCGTATTTGTTACTTAAGCGCCTCTGAACCGGAGATAATTTCCATCAACTCCGTAGTGATTGCAGCCTGGCGGGCCCGGTTGTACTGCAGGGTCAGCCGCTCGATCATCTCTGAGGCGTTCTTGCTTGCGCTATCCATAGCGGTCATCCGGGCACCGTGCTCGGAAGCGACCGATTCGAGCAAAGCCCGAAATATCTGTACGTTAATGTGCTTGGGCAGAATCTGTCCCAGGACTTCGCCGCGATTCGGCTCATAGATGTACTCGGCAGAGTAGCCGTCATCTTCGATGACCTTCGGAACAATCGGCAGTAATTGCCGTACCGTCTGCTCCTGGGCGATAGCGCTCTGGAATGCATTGTAAACCAGGAAAACCGCGTCGTACGTGCCATTGACAAACGGCTCAACGACCTCTTCACCAACCAGAGCAGCGAGACTGAAATTAATACTGCCGGTCACATTTTCATGGACCTTGACAATCGTCTCACCATGGCGGCTGCGCAGGTATTCATTGCCTTTGCGGCCGATGATCATCATGTCGTAGGACTCGTAGCCCTCCGGGTTTTCGCTGATCAGACGCTCGGCGTTTTTACAGATATTACCGTTGAAGCCACCACAGAGACCGCGGTCGGCAGTCAACAGTAAAATCAGTGCCTTGCCCTTGCCACGTTCCTGCAGCAGGGGATGAACATCCGATTCCTCGCGCAAAGCCAGGTTCGACAGTACATCAAGCATTTTATCAGCATACGGTCGGGCAGCCACCACGGCTTCCTGGGCCCGGCGCAATTTAGCCGCCGAAACCATTTTCATCGCCTTGGTGATCTGCTGGGTACTTTTGACCGAGCTGATCCGCTTTTTAATATCCTTCAAATTGGCCATTATTCAGACCCTTTGTCTTCTTGTTAGGCAGTTTCGACGACAAACTGTCCCTTGAACTCGTCAAGGGCAGACTTGATGCGACCTTCAATGTCGTCATCAATCGCTTTTTTCTCATCCAGGTCCGTCAGTAACTGAGCCTGCTTGCTTTCCATGTAAGCAATCATTTCCGACTCGTAACGCTGAACGGAATCGGCTGGGTAGTCATCAACATAACCATTGTTGACGGCGAAAATAGCCAGAACCTGCTTGGCAATCGGCAGTGGCTGATACTGACCCTGCTTGAGGATCTCAACCAGACGGGCACCACGATTCAACTGACGCTGGGTCGCGGCATCAAGGTCGGAACCGAACTGGGCAAAAGCGGCCATCTCGCGGTACTGGGCAAGAGCCAGACGCAAGGTACCGGCGACCTGCTTCATCGCTTTGACCTGGGCGGCGCCACCAACTCGGGAAACCGACAGACCAACGTTGATGGCCGGACGAACACCGGAGTAGAACAGATCGGTCTCGAGGAAGATCTGACCATCGGTAATCGAGATAACGTTGGTCGGAATGTATGCGGAGACGTCACCCGCTTGAGTTTCGATAATCGGCAGGGCGGTCAGAGAACCGGCACCTTCCTCATCATTCAGCTTGGCGGCCCGCTCGAGCAACCGGCTATGGAGATAGAAAACATCACCCGGGTAGGCTTCGCGGCCCGGCGGACGACGCAACAGCAGGGAAAGCTGACGATAGGCAACCGCCTGCTTGGAGAGATCATCATAAATGATCAGGGCGTGCTTGCCGCTGTCACGGAAGAACTCACCCATGGTAACACCGGTGTAAGGAGCGATGAACTGCATCGGTGCCGGCTCAGAAGCCGAAGCGGAAACGACGATGGTGTAATCCATGGCGCCATTCTGCTTCAACTTTTCAACAACCTGGGCAACGGTCGAACGCTTCTGACCGATCGCCACGTAGATGCAGACCATGTTCTGGCCCTTCTGGTTGATGATGGCGTCGATGGCGACAGCCGTTTTACCGGTCTGACGGTCACCGATGATCAGCTCACGCTGACCGCGGCCGATGGGAACCATTGAGTCAATGGCCTTAAGACCGGTCTGCATCGGCTCGTGAACTGACTTCCGCTCAACAATACCGGGAGCCTTGATCTCGACCTTACGGAAATCATCAGATGCGACCTCGCCCTGACCGTCGATTGGAATACCGATGCCGTTGACAACTCGACCGATCAGTGACTCACCGACAGGGACCTGAACAATCTGCTCGGTCCGCTTGACGATATCGCCTTCCTTGATGTGTTCGGACTCACCGAGGATCGCCGCACCGACATTATCTTCCTCAAGGTTGAGGACCATGCCCATGGTGTTACCGGGGAACTCAAGAAGCTCACCAGCCATTGCCTTATCCAGGCCATGAATACGAGCAATACCGTCACCAACTGAAATAATGGTACCGGTTTCACTCACCTCAACTTCGCGACCATAATTTTCGATCTGCTTTTTAATAATCGCGCTTATTTCTTCTGCTCTGATTTCCATTGGACCTATCTCACCCCTTCGTTAAGGTATCTTCAATCCGCTTTAATTGCGTTTGCACACTTCCATCAAACAATCTGCCGCCGATCTCGGTTCGCAGGCCACCAATCAGGGCCTCATCGACATCAACGGTCAGTTCCACTTTTTTACCGGTCTGCTTTTCCAGTTCGGCGCTAATCGCCTTCTGCTGGGCAGCTGACAACTTGGCGGCAGCCGTCACTTTGGCACGCAAGGTACCGGAAAGCTCATCAGCCAGTTGCTGATATTTCTCTTCAATCTGCGACAGATAGCGCATCCGATCCTTTTCAACCAGCAAACCGAAAAAATCGCGCATGCCGTCGGAAAGACCGAGTTTCTCCATAATCTCCGCAAAGATGGCCGACTTTTTTTCAACGGCCAAAGTCGGACTTTCAAGGAGTTGCCGCAGAAGATCCTCTGAAGCGACTATCGAACTGACCTTGGCCAGTTCCTCACCGTAGGCTTCTACTTTCTTCTGCTCGGATCCAAGGCTAACCAGCGCCTTGGCGTAGCGTTTTGATATTGCGCTGGCACTCAATGTAGTTCTCCTACCTTCTTCATATATTCATCGACCATATTGCTCTGGTCTTTGTCGTTGACATTTTTCTTCAAAAGGCCCTCGGCCAGTTCAACCGCCAACCGGGCTGCTTCCTGCTGCAGTTCGGCACGGGCACGAGCCACCTCGAAAGCAGCTGACTTTTCCGCTTCCTGTTTGATCTTTTCGGCCTGCTCCTTGGCGCTGGCAATAATCCTGTCGCGCTCCAGTTCGCCTTCCTTTTTCAGGTCGGCAGCAATCTGGTCGATCTCCGTCTCGGCCTTGTTCAGCTTCTCATCATACTCGGCAAATTTGGCTTCGGCGTCTTCGCGGGCTTTCTGAGCTTCCTCAAGATTTTTGGCAATTGTTTCGCTGCGATCCTTGAGAGCATTTTTCACCGGCTTGGTGACAAAGTAGATCAAGATACCGGCCATGATGGCAAAGTTCAGACAACGCCAGAGAAAGTCCTTGATCAGTGCGCCACTATCAGCATGACCTCCACCGGCAGCACACGCGGTTGAAGCAACAACAAGAAGGATAAAGAAGAAAAGGGAAATGGCCTTGGTTCGACTTGCGTACAACATATTAAAGGGCCCTCCCGAGAATCTTGACCGCAATATCTGCGCCCAGGGTTTCAGCTTCAACTTGCAATTTTTTGCCAGCTGTATCGGCTTCACCGGCAACCTTGTCCTTGACCACCTGCAGACGTTCGTTCGCTTCCTCACGGGCCTGGCCAAGAATTTTTGCTTCCTCGCCGGCAGCTGCCTGGCGAAGTTTATTCTTTTCCTGGTTGCCTTGCAGTTTGGCCTGCTGCAGCTTTTCCTCGTAGCGCGCCATTTTCTCATCGATCTGTGATTCAAGATCACCGGCCCGTTCATGCGATCCGGCAATCGTCTCTTTACGATGTTTGAGCATGTTACGCATTGGACGGTAAAGAATAGCGTTGAGAACGGCCATGAGGACGATGAAATTCACAAACTGTAGAATGATTGTCCAGTCAAAACTCATAACGTTTCACACCTCAATCCAGGCACTCCGCTCCCACCGGGGAGAAACTGCCCGAGCTGGTATACTGTATACAAGAAAAAGGGAGCTAAAAAAAAGCCTCCCGACAAAGCAGAGCATTGCTACCATAGAACCAAAATTGTTGTCAAGACACTTTTGCCAATTTTGGCCATAATGGCTGCTATATGCCAGCCTTACATTGCCGACACCTGTTTATTCGGACTTGGCCTCAACCGCCGAGACCGCGCTTGAGCTCTTGCTCGGCATCGACAGGTTACCATTGAGAATAACACCTTCTTCGACAACCAGAACCGGGCTTTCAATGGTTCCCTCAAAGCGGGCCGGGCGCCGCAATTCAACCCGGGTCGTCGCCTTGATGTTTCCTTTGAACTGACCACTGAGAATAAAGGTGCCGACTTCGACATCGCCGTCAATATCTGCGGTCTCGCCAACGATCAAGGTATCCTTGGAAACAATCTCACCCTTAAACGTTCCATCAAGGCGGACAATTTCATCGAAAAACAGTTTACCTTCAAACTTGCTGCCGGGGCCGAGAAATGCCTTGATCTCGCTCTTTTCCAAAGGTGTCTCCTTACGCATTTTAAATTTACCTTTCCTGCCGCCCACCATTCACTGAGTGGACGCTTAAAATTAGATAATCGATTAACTGATGCCGATCATTTCCATCAACCGGTCAAGATCCTTGGCTGCATAGTAGGATATTTCAATGCGCCCTCCCTTACCGGAAGGAACAATTTTCACGTTGGTTCCGAGAGCCCGCTTCATCTCTACGGCGAGATGTTCAAGTTCAGGATCGTTCTTCTTTACACTTTTTTTCTTTACAACCGTACCGGCTGTCTTAAGTTTGCGAATCAGTGCCTCAAGTTCCCGGACCGACAACCCTTTGCCGGTGACCTGGTTGCGGAGTTTGACAATATCATCGTCTGAATCGAGCGAGAGCAGGGCACGAGCGTGGCCCATGCTGAACTGGCCGGTGATGACATCTTTTTGAACAATTTCCGGCAGACGCAGCAGACGCAGAGAGTTGGCCACGGTTGGTCTTTCTTTACCGACCCGCTTCGCTACTTCATCCTGGGTCAGATCGAAGCCGTCCATCAGGTTGCGGTAGGCCTGAGCCTCCTCGATCGGGTTGAGGTCCTCTCGCTGGATATTTTCAATCAGCGCCATCTCCAGGGCCCAGTCTTCCGAGACATCCTGAATGACAACCGGCACTTCACGCAGACCGGCTTTCTGGGATGCCCGCCAACGCCGTTCACCAGCGATAATCTGGTAGTGGTCGGCCTCACGCCGGACAACCAGGGGTTGAATAACACCCTTTTCACGGATGGAAGCGGCCAACTCTTCGAGTTTTTCATTGTCAAAGGTTTTACGGGGCTGATCAATATGCGGTTTTAACTCTTCGATCGGGCAGAGAAAATACTTGTGGTTCCCCTCATGGGATGCCGAATCGAGCAGAGCACCGATCCCCTTACCGAGGGCAGGACGTTTAGCCATTGAGCGACCTCTCAGATTCTATAACCTCCTTGGCCAGATCAAGATATGCCTCAGCGCCACGGGAAGTTATATCGTACATCAAAACCGGAAGCCCATGACTCGGTGCTTCCGAAAGCCTTACATTACGCGGGACCACCACTTCGAAGACACGCCCGTCAAAATGGGAGCGGATCTCTTCGGCCACCTGGTGCGACAGGTTGTTGCGGCTATCGAACATCGTCAGCAAGATCCCAAACAGTTTCAGATCCTTGTTCAGTTCACGCTGAATCAGGCGGATGGTCTGCATCAACTGGCTCATCCCCTCCATGGCATAGAACTCACACTGCAGCGGTATCAACACCGAGTCAGCTGCCGTCAAAGCATTGACGGTCAATAAACCGAGGGAGGGGGGACAATCGATGAGAATATAATCAAAATCATCGCGAACAGCGTCGAGAACGGTTTTGAGTTTGATCTCACGGGCAAAAGCTGAAACCAGTTCGATCTCAGCGCCGGTCAGATCGGTGTTGGCTGGAACAATATTCAGGTTGGGAATTTTCGTTTTCTGAATAATATCAGTAACATTAACCTCACCAAGCAGCGCATGGTAAATCGTTTTTCCAGCCTTCTGCTTGTCAACTCCGACTCCACTACAGCTATTCGCCTGCGGATCCATATCGACCAGGAGGGTCCTCTTTTCGGCAACCGCCAGCGATGCGGCAAGGTTGACTGCGGTGGTGGTTTTGCCTACACCACCCTTCTGGTTGGCAATTGCTATAATCTGGCTCATGAATTTCCTTAAGAAAATGTGACGTCAGCGGGCCAAAAGATTAGCACAAAGAAGATAGCGTTTAAAGCCTAAAAAAGGCCCCAAAACAGCTATCTACTCAAAACCCAACACCTAGTATTAAAAACAAAAAAAAACGCAATATATGGTGTTTTCAGCGACCAAAAATCAACAACTGCCGAACAGAACCTGAAACCGGGAGGGTTAAATGAACCTGGTGCCGACATTCAACACCGGTTTTTTTCAATCGGCCTTCAACCTCCCTGAGCTCACTCTCCCCCTCAGGGCCCTTCATGGCAATCACCCGGCCATCCGGCTTAAGGCACGGCAGTGCCAGGTCAAGAAGTTTTGGGAGT
>JBFFPW010000041.1:0-8500 GCA_041573815.1 Desulfuromonadales bacterium | reverse complement strand
CGGTCTTAGCACCGGCTCACTGCTGCTACTGGCGGCCGCCGAAAAGCTCCCTTTTGCCGGACTGGCCCTGCTATCTCCTTACCTGAAGATGCGGCAGCACCTGGCTCCTTTTGCCGGCATTCTGCAGCATTTCATGAAATTTAACCGACGGGCTGTCGACTCTGGCGTCTCGCCTTACTACTACCAGGATCGTCCGCTGGCCGGAGTCCACCAGATCAACCGGCTGATCCGCAGGGTCAGAAAACGTCTGGGGGGAATTAAGTCTCCGGCATTGATCGCTTCAGCGGCTGGCGACATCACGGTCGACTCGAAAAGTGCCATCACGCTTTACAACCGGCTAGGTAGCGCTAGAAAAGAATATTATCGTTTTGGGAAAGAGGTGCCGCACGTCCTGACAACAACAGACAACCCAAGGCAGGATGAGATTCTGCGAATCACTTCAGACTTTACTGGGGCAATTATTGCGGATTGAACTGCAGCAAATAATGATACAGCTTTTCAGCCTGAGCTTTTGTCTCTCCAACCGAGGCGGAGTTATCAATAACGTAGTCGGCGCGGCTGATTTTTTCGACCAATGGCATCTGTGCCTCAATTCTGGCCAACGCTTCTCCCCGGCTGAGGCCATCACGCTTGATCAAGCGATCAAGCTGGATGTCCGGGTCGACCGTCACAACCAGCACCTGATCAACCCGCGATTCGGCCGAGGCTTCAAACAAAAGCGGTGCCTCATAGACGATCAACGGATGTCCTGCAGACTTAAGCGCACGAAGTTTCTCGTCGGCCAATCGAGCGATGACCGGGTGCGTTATCCGGTTCAGGTCGGCCCGCGCAGCAGAATCGCTGAACACAAGTGCAGCAAGGGCCGTACGATCAAGAGCGCCGGAAGCATCCAGAATCTGCCGGCCGAAACGGTCAGTCAACGCGGCCAAGGTGGCACTCCCTGGAGCAACCGCCTGTCGCGACAGGTCGTCAGCGCTGACAACGACCGCACCACAATCGCCGAACATACGGGCAACAGAGCTTTTCCCGGTAGCAATACCACCGGTGATACCAAGAATCATAAAATTATCTCCAGGCTGCAGGACGACCACAAGCGTTTCATGTTTCACAACAACCTGTCAAGCCTGATGCCGACTGAAAAAACCGGCAATATCCGGAAAGTGAGGACGTTATGAGTGAAACTCTCGCCAAAATGGTTTTGCGACAAACGGAACACCTTGGCCCGCAAACAGCTTTACGAGAAAAAATTGATGGATCTTATGTCGATATTTCCTGGCAATCAATGGCCGACAACATCTTCCTCTTTGCCCGCAGTTTGCGCGCGCTCGGCATCAAGGAAAAAGATCGGGTGGCGATCATGTCGCCCAATTGCCCGGAATGGGTTTATGCCGATCTCGGCACCTTGAGTTGTGCGGCAATCTCGGTCCCGGTTTATCATACCGAGGGAATCGATACGCTCAAGCATATCGTCAACGACTCCGGCAGCCGGATTCTTTTTATCGCATCGCAGTTGCTGGCTAAAGATGTCGTCGAGCAGTGGGGTGAATTAACCGGTCTGGAAAAAGTTATCTTGCTTGATGGCAGGCTTGACCATCCGGACATTCTTTCCCTGGAAGAGTTCAAGGGATTGGCAGAGTCCGTTCCGGACGGTGTAGTCAAACAGCTTCTTGATTCCGGGTCTGGCGACGATCTCGCCACCCTGGTCTACACCTCGGGCACGACCGGGGTACCGAAAGGGGTGATGCTGACCCACAATAATATTCTCTCCAATATTGACGCCTGTTCTCAGTTATATGACATCAGGGAGAGCGACAGCTGCCTCTCTTTCCTGCCGCTTTCACACATTTTCGAGCGGATGGCTGGCTACTATTTCATGTTGAGCAAGGGGGTTACCATCGCATATGCCGAGAATATCGACTCGGTTCCACTCAACCTGTCCGAGATTCAACCGCAAATTGTCATCAGCGTACCGCGTCTCTATGAAAAAATGTTTGCCCGGGTGATGGAACGGGTTCTGGCTGGTCCGTGGGTCCGCAAACAGATCTTCTTTACGGCTCTGAAAATCGGTCAGGCACATGTCGCCAGGCTGGTCGCCAACCAACCCGACCCGGCCCTACTGAAGATCGGCCTGGCCATTGCCAGCAAGCTGGTTTTTTCAAAACTGCATGAACGGCTCGGCGGCAACCTCCGCTTCTTTATTTCCGGCGGCGCACCACTGGTGCAGAATGTTGCCGAATTCTTTCTCGCTGCCGGCATCCCGATCTACGAAGGCTATGGCCTGACAGAAACATCCCCGGTGCTTTCGGCAAACAATGCCGATGCGATCCGGCTCGGTACCGTTGGCAAGCCGGTCTCAGGAACAAAAATAAAAATCGCTGACGATGGCGAAATAATCGTCGCCGGCCCGGGTGTGTTCCAGGGTTACTGGCAAAAAGAGGACAAAACCGCAGAAGTCCTCACTGATGGCTGGTTCAAAACCGGTGACATAGGAGAAATCGACAACGATGGATTTCTGAAGATTACAGACCGCAAGAAAGATCTCATCGTTACTGCCGGTGGTAAAAACATTGCCCCGCAATTTCTGGAAAATCTTTTCAAAACCGACAAGTACCTGTCTAATGTGATGATTTACGGTGATCGCAAGCCGTTCCTTACGGCTCTGCTTGTCCCGAATTTTGACAACATTGAAAAATATGCCCGTTACAAGAAAATCGACTTTCTTAACCATTGCGACCTGATCAATCATCCCCGGGTTCTCGACCTGATAAGAAGACGGATTGATCGCATGCAGGCCAGTCAGCCATCATACAATCGGATCAAACGTTTCACCCTGATTTCTCGTGACTTTACCGCTGATGAAGGTGAAGTCACCCCGACGCTCAAAATCAAGCGCAAGGAGGTGTTTGCCCATTTCCAGCAGATTCTTGAGGGGATGTACCTGGCCGAGGGGCACGGCAATCACGACGCCGGTTTCTGCGTCGTCGAACAGGAAGATTAATATTCGAAGAATAATTATCATTGGCAATGACTGAATCTGTTTACTTTTACCTTGTGAAAAGCTATTTTATGAAGATCGATTTGCAGCTTTCATGGAGGGGTTATTGAGCGACCAGAATCAAACCATCGTCGAACTGGAAAATGCGCTTAAAAACCTGGTCAAGCTGATCAAGGCTGTCCAGTATTATCCGCCGACGCATCCATCCCTCAAGCAGTCGCTGCATGAAACAGCAAAATGCTTCCTCGCCCTGATTGTTGACGGCGAGGAATTCGTCTGTGCGGTCCGCAAGGACGGCTTTTACCTTGGAGACAAACCGGTTGGCCACAAGAATCCGATTCTGGCCAAACTGGCTCCGTTCCTTTTTGCCCGTCGTATCAATCACCTGATGTTCCTGCCGGACCTGGACATTAACGATTTACAGGCATTTGCCCGTTGTCTCACTCTGGAAGCCACCGAGGTTCAGAAAATGGGCGGCATTCACGACCTGATGATGAAAGCCAGAGTTTCAACCATCTGGGTCAACATGGTCGAACCGGCCCAGTTCATGGAACTGAAAAAAGAGATCGAGGCCCAAAAGGAAAAGTTTGTCGGCGACCAGGAAGAGGAAGAGGAGCGTGAACAGCAACAGGAGCAGACTGAACTCTCCGAAGATGAGCGGAACATGGAGAAGGTCCTGCGTGAACTGCAACAGGAGGCTGTCGACCAGCGTTTCCGTTATCTTCTACAGGAACTGGTCCCTCATATCCACCTGAACCTGACCGAAACCGGACGCCCTCTCGTACTGGAAGCGATCAACTTTCTGGCGGAAACCGTCAAAGGTGAAGAGACAAGTCCACAACGCCGCGAATATTGTGACAACGCTCTGGAACAACTCGCCTCGGAAGACATTCTCGATTTTCTTGTGGCCATTCTCTGCAGCAAAGACTCCTGGGATGCCCTGCGCGAAGCGGTTATGACGGCCCTGGTTTCGCTCAAGGGGAAAATCGTTGTCTGGCGACTGATGGACCATCTGGCCGAAGAGAGCGATGGTCAGGTCAGGAAATCACTGGCTCAGGTTCTTATCCGTCAAGGCACATCTGCCATGCCGGTTCTTTATGAATATCTCGATGACGAGCGCTGGTTTGTTGTCCGTAACGCGGTAGCCATCCTCGGTGAAATCAGACGTGAAGAGGCAACTGAACATCTGCAAAAATCCCTTGAACACCGTGACGTTCGTGTCCGGCGGGAAACAATTCGCTCCCTGACCAAAATCGGCGGTACCAACGCCATAGGCGTTCTGCTCAGAATGGTTGTCGGCAATGACACCGAAATGAGCCGGCAGGCGTTGCTTTCGCTAGGAGCGATGAAAAACGAGACGGCCGTACCAACCCTGATCAAGGTCGTCAAGGGAATGGACAATAAACCCGGCATTGCCGATATCAAAAAGGATGCAATCAAGGCACTGGGCGAAATCGGTTCAGCGGAAGCTTTGCCAGCCCTGGTCGAAATCCTCAATACAAAAGCTTTCTGGCGGCGTGCTTTGGTTGATGAAGTCCGGGCGGCGGCGGCTCTGGCCATGGCCGGTCTCCGCAGTGACGAAGTCATCAACATTCTGCGTGAAGCGATGGACGACAAATCTGAAGTGGTCGCCCGGGCCGCCACCAAAGCCTACAAACAGTTAAAGCGCAATGAATAAGCCATGAGTTACGACCAACACCTGATATTGATCCAGGGATTGGCAGGCGCCCTCAAAGGCCTGCGGCTCTACCCGGTCCACCATCCGGCCATTGAGCAACGTATTCTGAGCCTGATGAACGCCTTTACGCAACTGTTCACCACGCACGATGTCATCCGTATGGGGTTGCTTGAAGGAACCCTTTTCATTGAAGACTCTCTTTTCCCCGACGACAACCCAGCGGCCGTTGATATGGCTGGAATTTTTGAGAACCTTGAAATCGAGGGCCTCGAATTTTTCTCCGGGCTCGGCAAGGGCGAAATAGAGCACTTCCTGGAAATCATCAGCAAGCCACCAGGCAAGGGCGATGACTTCATCGAGTTCATGCTCAACAACGGCCCGGAGCACATCAAGGTGGCCAGCGTCGAGAAAACTGACGAAACCCAGGAAGACGATTCACCACGCAAGGTCTACGGAAAAGCCCTCAAGGCGATCAACAATATTTTTGATGATGTCCGGATGGGTCGGATCCCTTCTTCTGATGAAGCGGTCGGTGTCGTCAAAAACATGGCCCGGCTGACCCTGGAAGATCCGCATGCCCTGTTCGCTCTCTCTCTGCTGAAAGACTATGACAACTATACCTTTACCCACTCGGTCAACGTTTCCGTTCTTGCCCTGTCCGTGGGACGAGCCTGTGCGGTCACCGAAGATGAACTGAAAGCTCTCGGTCTGGGTGGCTTACTGCACGATATTGGCAAATTGAAAATAGACGTCGCCATTATCAACAAACCGGGCAAACTGACCGACCAGGAATTTGAGACGATCAAAACCCACCCATCACTTGGTGCCGCCATTGTTAAGGAGATGGAAGGGGCCACCCAGGATGTCCTCGACATTGTTCATGGCCACCACCTTCGTTATGATCGCAAAGGTTATCCCGAAGATGCCAAGGGCCGTCAAATGTCCCGCCTGGTCGATATGTCAGCCATTGCCGATACCTACGATGCCATGACCACCATGCGTTCCTACCAGAATCCGATGACACCAAGAAAAGCGCTCGAGATCATCGAGGGACTATCCGGCTCCTCCCTCAACCCCGATTTCGTACAGCGCTTCTCCTACTCTCTCGGTACTTACCCGGTCGGCACCCTGGTCCGCCTCGACACCAACGAGATCGGGCTGGTCATGGAAGTCGGTAAAAAGAACCCGGACGACGTTTTCCTGAAAATGCTCTTCGGCACGGTTGGTGAAAAACTGCCGACGCCCTACGACCGGGAACTTTCCGGATCCGACGTTATTAAAATCGTCGGCGAGGTCGACCCCTTCGTTAAGGGGATCGAGGTCACCGACTACTTTACGAAGTGAAATGGCACCAACAAAAAAAGGCCGCAAAAGCGGCCTTTTTTATTTCTTTTTTTGTTTTTGCTAAATCTCAAGCTCGGCCAGGGCCAGCGCTGCCGCTTTCCGTACCGAAGCCCGTTCATCTCTAAGTGCCCCGAGAATCGGTTCCTCGGCTTCCGGAACCCCAATCATGCCGAGCGATTTCAGTGCCGAACAAACCAAAGCATCATCTTCATGGTTCAGCAAAGCTGAAAGATGTGGCACCAGTCTCTTGTCAGGGAAGTTCCCCAACGCATCAGCGGCATGAACCCGAACCGACGGATCGGGATCCTTGAGGTGCTTACCGATATGCATCAATGCTTTCGGGTTTTTCTTCTGCCCGAGAATTTGCAGAGCCAAACCTCGCATATTGGCATCATCTTCACCAAGAATCTGTATCAGCGGTGGGAAGGCTTTTTCGCTGTGGATCTTGCCCAGGGAGAGAATCGCTTTGGCCTTAAAGGCGCGATTGTCGCCAGCGAGAATTTCAAGAATCCGGTCAAGCTGCATACCGGCCTCAACCTTCTCCATGGCTTCGGCAACAGCTCTACGCACCTCCTCATCGGAGTCACTTATCATGGCGCGCAACGCCTGTTCACGATCAGACAGCATCGAATCCCCTCTTTAAATCAATGAAGCTAGAACGGAATATCATCATCCGGATTAAACGGCGGCTCAGAAACCTGAGGTTCTTCGGCCTGTGGTTCCTGACGTTGATCAAAACCATCATTCTGCCGGCCGCGATTACCACCATCATCACCTTTGCTACCGAGCATCTGCATCTGGTCAGCGACGATTTCGGTCATATAGCGTTTATTGCCATCCCGATCATCATAGGAGCGGGTCTGAATGCGACCTTCAATGTAGACCTGTTTACCTTTATGCAGATACTTACCGCAAATTTCAGCAAGATTGCGCCAGGTAACGATATTGTGCCATTCGGTCTTCTCCTGCTGCTCGCCACTTTTGTCCTTGTATCGCTCGGAGGTCGCCAACGAAAACGTCGCGACGGCGGTGCCGGACGACGTGTAGCGAAGTTCCGGATCCTTCCCGAGATGACCAACCAGAATAACCTTGTTAACCGACATAAATACTCCCTCCAACATCTGAAAAATGATCTTTGAGTGTAACTGAAAGACTCAGCACTGTAAAGCCTTTCCGAAAAGATTTGACTCGCTTCCACATCTCTCATAGACTGTGTTTTCAACTAAACTGCCTGCCCGTAACGGACACATTGAAAATGATCAGAACTTTCATCTTTTTCGCTACTTACCTCCCCTTCACCGGCCTGTGTATCGTCCTTGCTGTTTTCGTTTCTCTATTCAGCACAGCAGACCGGGTTCATGCCTGTGCCACGCTTTGGGGAAAAACCGGATTGTGGTTGGCCGGGGCCAAAATAAAGACCGAAGGCGCCGAGAATATCCTGCAAGATCAACCAGCCATCTACATGGCCAACCATCAAAGCAACTTTGACATTCAGACCCTTTATGCCGGCTTACCGATCCAGTTCCGCTGGCTGGCCAAGAAAGAGCTGTTCGATGTCCCCGGCTTCGGTCTGGCCATGAAGCGGGCTGGCTACATTTCGGTCGACCGGGCAGATCGCAAAAAATCAATCCAGAGCATGGCGGTGGCGGCAGACAAAATACGTCAGGGTGCTTCCGTTATTATCTTTCCGGAAGGAACCCGTTCACCAGACGGCAACCTGCTGCCATTTAAAAAAGGCGGCTTCATGCTCGCCCTGCAATCGGGCGCTCCGATCGTACCTGTCGCCATCAGCGGTAGTCGTGATCTGATGCCGAAACATTCTCTGCGTATCTGTGGTGGCACCGTCAATATTCGGTTTTTTCCACCAATTGAAACCTCGACGCTGACAACAGCTGATCGCGATCGAATCCTCGAGGATGTATTCGACCAGATTTCCTCCGCCGTCTCCGGCGAGAACGCACCGAATGAGTCGTGACCTGCTGACAAAACTTCCTGATCAAGAAATTCGCATCCTCCCCCTGGGTGGTCTTGGGGAAATAGGTCTTAACATGATGGCGATTGAGCATCAGGGTTCGATTCTGCTGATCGATTGCGGCCTGATGTTCCCTGAATCGTACATGCACGGCATCGACCTGGTCCTTCCCGACATCAATATCCTGCAAGAAAGAACGGCGGACATCCGCGGTCTGCTGCTGACGCACGGACACGAAGACCATATTGGCGCCGTACCGTTCCTGATCGAGCAACTCGGGTTCCC
Organism: Desulfuromonadales bacterium; assembly: GCA_041573815.1. Taxonomy (GTDB): domain Bacteria; phylum Desulfobacterota; class Desulfuromonadia; order Desulfuromonadales; family UBA2294; genus BM707. Next base: position 226 of record JBFFPW010000041.1, on the reverse strand, counting down.
ACCGATTTACGCGACCCGTTAACCATTGGCCTGCTGCGCGGCAAACTGGCCGAGCACGACCTGGAACGCCGGGTCACCTGCCACCGGGTTGAATTGCGTCAGGAAATCGACCTTGGCCCATTCCGCGTCGAGTTTTTTCGGGCGGCGCATTCGATCGTCGATGGTGCCGGCATCTCAATAAACACCGATAGCGGCCGGATTGTCCACAGCGGCGACTTTAAACTCG
>JBFFPW010000040.1:0-8504 GCA_041573815.1 Desulfuromonadales bacterium | reverse complement strand
TCACTGAGCCCTATTCGGGCGTTCTCCTCATCATCAACAATCAAAATATTCTGGATTGATTTGTTTGATTGCGGGTTCTGTTCCATGCCGAAAGTCTAGCATGCATAAGAAGCATGTCAAGCTGGCGAAATGATATGTTTTTGCTTATTTTTCAGTAGGTTAGGCAGGAGACAAAAGAAAAATATTTCAGCACCAGAGATCTATAAGATCCGAAAAAAGTCCCGAGAACTGCTCGATGCCGGTCTGTCCTGCCTTGAGAACTTCAGCATGATCAAGAACCGTATCACTCAGGCCGGCGGCGGCATTGGCAAGAAAAGAGAGTCCGGCGACTTCAAGGCCGAGATATTTAGCCATAATCGTTTCCGGGATTGTCGACATAGACACAGCATCGGCCCCAAGGGTCCGCAGGGCTCTAACTTCGGCAGGCGTTTCATAAGAAGGGCCGAGGACGCAGGCGAGAACACCACGATTAAGCGGCAAACCCCTCTCTTCAGAACGGCGGACTAACTCCGGAAAAAGTTTATTGTTATAAAGGTGACATAAATCGATAAATGGATTTTGTCGAACGCCTCTGAGCGGGTTTTCTCCCATCATGTTGATATGATCAGATATCCACATGAAAGAACCGATCTTGAATGAATCGTTGATCGCCCCGGCAGCATTGGTCAGAAGGATTCTCGGGCAACCTGCAGCTCCCGACAAGACAACCGGTGCGACAACTTCTGTTGCCGAATAGCCTTCATAAAGATGGAAACGGCCGGAGAAGAACCAAATAACTTTTCCGGACATACGGCCGACAATAAGTTCGCCTTTGTGGCCATGAACTGACGTACCCGGCATACCATCAAGAGATTGGTAACTTAAGCGGCTGAGGATTTCCGCTGAATCGGTAATACCACCAAGACCGGAGCCGAGAACAACAGCAAGATCAGGAGCACCGGCCCCCGACTTACGACGAATCAATTGAACAGCATCATTCCAGGCAGTGAACAACGGCCACTCCTCTATTTGAGAACAAGCAGATAAGACCTTGACTGACGGGCAAATTCTGAGTCTGGAGCCAACTCGACAATCTGGCTGAAGTGCTTGATTGCGGTTTCAACTTCACGCAATTTCATGCTCGTGATCGCCATGTTGTAATGGGCCAACAGGTAGTCAGGATAAATATCCAGCGCCCGCTTGTAATCGATAATAGCCTTGTCCGGTTGACCTAAAGAGTGAAAGACCTCTCCACGTCGCACATAAGCCTGAGGGAAGCGCGGATTCTGGTCAATCGCCTTGATATAAGCGTCGATCGCTTTCATCGGCTCGCCTTTCATGAACCAGGCATAACCATATCCGGTCCATGCGACCTCAGGATGAGCAAACAACAGGTTGGAAGCTGCAACCTCGAAATACTTTATGGCATCGTCCCATCGTTGTGTTTCCATATAGAGTGCGGCGAGATTGTTCTGGAACTGCGGGTTCTCCTTATCAATCTTGAGTGCCTTGAGGTAATGTTTCTCAGCCTCAGCATATGACTTTTTCATGAAATAGGCTTGAGCCAAGCCAGCCTGGAGCTCTGCATTATCATCCTCAATCTCTTCGGCTTGCAGGAACTCCTTGAGAGCCTGGGTCGGGTCATTGGCTCGAAGATAAGAGACACCGAGCATAAAATGGACCTCGGCATTGTCTTTTTTATTATTAACAGCGACGCAACCGATCATCAGAAACAGCACAAGCGCTACACAAAAAAATCGCAAATCATTTCTCCTAAAGTGATGAAAGGAAACGGCCCAGGTTTTCCCTCAGGCGGCCCCTTTTCTTTTCCAGCTCTGCCGGTGATGGCCGTTCTTTCTTCAGACTGGTTGTAAATTTTCGTCGCGGCAACCCAAGGTCGAGTTCTACTGATTCGGCGGCACTGAGTTCCTCCGCTTCCTCGATCATCTCGGTATTGGCAGCTGTTCTTGCTGTTTTCGCTGCTGCTTTTGGCTCTGCTGGTGGCGCAGGCTTAACCGGCGGGTTTTTTAACGGCATCGATTCCCAGAATGAATTCTTCTCTTCTGAACCCAGCTTGTGGATATCGACATCAGTCATCATGAAGCCAAGCGTTTCACAAAAATCAATAGCCTGATTCAAAACCGAACCGGCATTGGCGCTGCTGATTTCTCCGTCGGCGTTCAGGTAATAGATAACCTTAAAGTCATCCTTCAAATGCAGACCAATCGCCACCCGGGCCCCTTTCCCGGCGCTGAAAGCACAGATATAGGCGGTCGCCATCTGTGAATGCTGCCCGGGCAGAGCTATCTGGACATCTCCGAGAGAACGCTGCAGCCGCAACACTTTCGATGATGAGATATCAAGCCGACTGAGTTTTCCATTCAGCTCAAACATGATCGCCCCTCACTTGAACTTAATTGATCGGTTCAAAATCGCTTAAAAGCTTCATTTCACGGAAACGGTCCTCGATCTCCGTATACTGCAACTCCTTCAAGCGATCGAGGCTGAACGATTCTACCGTGAAAGAAGCCATGACACTGCCAAAGACAACCGCCTGGCGAATATTTGCTTCCGACAGGTTACGGGTCGACGCCAGATAACCGACAAATCCACCAGCAAAGGTATCACCAGCACCGGTCGGATCAAAGACTTCCTCCAGCGGATAAGCCGGAGCAGAGAAAATCGAATGCTCGGTGAACATAATGACGCCATATTCACCCCGCTTGATGACCAGTGACTTTGGCCCCATACCGAGGATCGCCTGGGCGGCCTTACGCAGGTTCGGCTCTTCAGCCAGTTGGCGAGCCTCCCCTTCGTTAATCACCAGAACATCAACATGCTTCAGGGTCTCGACCAACGCCTCTCTTTTGCCTTCAATCCAGAAGTTCATCGTATCGCAGGCAATCAGCTTCGGTTTTTCCACCTGCTTGAGAACTTCCAATTGCAGTTCCGGGTCGATATTGGCCAGAAAAACGTATTCAGCATCTTTGTAACTGGCAGGGATTTCGGGACGGAATGTTTCAAAAACATTCAACTGGGTATCGAGCGTATGTGCTTCGTTCAGATCAAAGCCGTAGCGACCTTTCCAGCGGAAAGTCTGGCCCGGGGAAGTTTGCAGCCCGGCCAGGTCAACCCCTCGATCAACCAGCATCTGTCGGTGTTTATCCGGAAAGTCTTCCCCGACAACCGCAACCAGGCTGACATCGGTAAAAAAACTGGCCGAGGTCGAAAAATAGGTCGCCGAACCACCAAGGACTTCATCAACCTTGCCGAACGGAGTCTCAATAGAATCAAAAGCGACAGAACCGATAACCAGAATACCCATCTAAATCTCCTTATAATAACAGCAAACAATAATACTATATGAAAACAGCAAATCCGGCAATAGCTCTATTTTTTCAAGTATTTGCCGATCAAAGGAGCCAAATCATCTTTTGTCTTCTCGGGAATCAGGGCATGATCGGTCATAATGGCAAATTGCAGGGCCTGGCCACACGCGCAGGGCCGCCCGGATGCGACCTTGCCGGCGGCGACCTTGATGATCTGCCGCGCCATCGCTACGTTATTGTGAATTATCTCCAGAATCGACTCGATATCAACATCGTCATGATCTTCATGCCAGCAGTCATAGTCGGTTGCCAGGGCGACGGTCGCATAACAAATTTCTGCCTCGCGGGCCAGCCGCGCCTCAGGAATGTTGGTCATGCCGATAATATCAACCCCCCAGCTGCGGTAGATATTTGACTCAGCCCGGGTCGAGAAATTCGGCCCCTCGATACAGATGTAGGTACCACCCTTATGGGTCGTAGCACCCGCCTCACCGGCCGCTTCATAAACCAGTTGTGCCAGGTCGCCACAGACCGGATCAGCAAAAGCAACGTGTCCAACCACACCTTCGCCAAAGAATGTCGAATTTCGAATTCCCTTGGTCCGGTCAAAGAACTGATCAGGAATGACAATGTGGCCCGGCACAATCTCCTCTTTCATGCTGCCGACGGCCGACACTGAAATAATCCGTTCCACCCCCAACTTCTTCATGCCGTAAATATTCGCCCGGTAATTCACCTCGGAGGGCAGAAGTCGATGTCCTCGACCATGTCGCGGCAGGAACACCATCTTCACGCCATCCAGTGTTCCGGTGATATACGCATCTGAGGGCTCACCGAACGGGGTCTCTATCCTGACCTCCTCAATATCGGTCAAACCCTCTATTTCATACAGACCACTACCGCCAATAACTCCGATAATCATTTCCGCTTCCTTTCTTATTAGAACAAAAGATCAAAAACTTTTTTTTGCCACCAAGACACCAAGAAAATCAAATCTATTTTAACGCAGAGACGCAGAGACGCAGAGAAGGTCAAAACATAAAGAACTTTTGGTTAAAGGTGAAATAAAAAATCTGTCCACAACCAAAGGTTAGTTCCGATTTTCTTTCTTTATCCCTTGCGTCTTTGCGTTAAGACAAGTCTTTGAATTTGCTCTTCTTGGTGCCTTGGTGGCTATTCTCTGTCTTTATCGAGGTTCCCCTTCAACTGCCCACATGCCGCCGAGATATCCTGCCCCTTACTCGCTCTTCTGACGGCAACGATATCCCGGTCGAGAAGATAGCGCTGAAACGCCTCAACGGCAGCAATATCCGGTGACCTGAAGTCCGATCCCTCATGCTCGTTGTAGAGGATGAGATTCACCTTGGCCTTGACGCCGTGCAGCAGTTTCACCAACCGTTTGGCATCGTCAAGCGAATCATTGACATCGCGAATCAGGATATATTCAAAAGTGATACTGGCGCGCGGCGCGAGCGGGTAATCCCGACAGGCCCGCATCAACTCGGCCAACGGATATTTCTTGTTGATCGGCATTAATTGGCTACGGACTTCATCGGTGGTCGCATTCAGAGAAACAGCCAGATTGACGCGAGCAAATTGGCCAATTCTCCGCATCTCTGGAATCAGGCCAGAAGTTGAAACGGTCACCTTGCGCGGACTGAAAGCGAGGCCTTCGTCAACATAGAAGATTTCAAGAGCCCTGAGCACATTATCCAGGTTATGCAGCGGTTCACCCATCCCCATAAAAACAATATTGTTGATCGGTCCATCCTTCAATGCGGCGCAAACCTGATTAACAATTTCTCCGGCAGTCAGATTCCGGGTCAACCCGAAGTTACCAGTCAGGCAGAATTCGCACTGCATGGCGCAACCGACCTGACTGGAGATACAGAGCGTCGCCCTGCCACCGTCCATCGGAATTCGCACCGATTCTACCGACTCCCCGTCACCCAGGCGAAACAGATACTTTTTAGTTCCATCCTGGCTCTGTTCAGTGTGCTCAGGCTGCCAATCGGAGATAAAAGCCCTCTGCTCCAGATCGGCGCGAAAATCCTTGGCCAGATCGGTCATCGCCGAAAATTCCGTTGCGCCCCGCTGGTAAACCCAACGGAGTATCTGCCCGGCACGGAACTTCTCTTTGCCCATACCACCAAGAAATTCAACCAGCTCTTTCGGTGTCAGTTCCTTTATGTCTACTTTCGATTCAATCAAAGCTTTATCCTGTCAGGTAAAAAGACCTTCGGATTGTAGCCGAAGGCCTGTATAAGCTCAACATGAATGATGACAAGTTCAAAACAATAATCATTGCCACGAAGACACCAAGGACACCAAGAAGAGCAAATTCAAAAAAATTTTCAACGCTGAGACGCAAAGGGAATCAAAAACAACAGATAAAACCCAGGTTATTATTTGAAGCTAAAATCTTTAAGCTTTTAGCTTGTTAGCTCTCCACCTCAGCGCCTCGCCGTTAAGATAGCTTTTGATCCTCTTGGCGTCCTTGGTGTCTTGGCGGCCTGATTCGCTTTATATAATAAAAAAAAGGGGCCAGCCATCTGGCCAGCCCCTCTTGGTTCAAATTGTTTGACGTACAGCTTACAGCAGCTCGAGGCCGTTGAAGAAGTAGCCGATTTCAAAAGCAGCTGTTTCCGGGGCATCAGAGCCGTGGGTCGCGTTCTCGCCGATCGAACCACCGAACTCCTTGCGCAGTGTTCCCTCTTCGGCTTCCGCCGGGTTGGTTGCACCCATCAGGTCGCGCCATTTTTTGATCGCGCCTTCAGCTTCCAGAGTCATAACGATACAGGGACCGCTGCTCATAAATTCAGTCAGTTCACCGAAAAATGGACGTTCCTTGTGAACGTAGTAGAAGCCTTCAGCTTCAACCTGGCTCATGTAAAGTTTTTTAATACCAACAACCTTGAATCCTTCTTCATAAATCCGGGCAAGAATTTTACCAGCGTTTCCGGCGGCAAATGCGTCCGGCTTGATAATAGCGAATGTGCGTTCCATGTTCGTAATTCCTCCTGTTAATTCTCTTTATAATTCGTTTAAAGGCGGTGTCTTTTAGCATCACCGCCGATAAATTGTCAACCTTCAAGTGTTGCGATTAACTTTTTCAGCGCCTGCCCACGGTGACTGATGCGATTTTTAATATCCAGTGGTATTTCCGCAAGACTCTGACCATATTCGCGAACCATAAAAAGCGGATCATAACCAAAACCGCCATCACCCTGGAGATGCGGCAGAATAACCCCCTTTAACTCTCCGTCGAAAGTACGGCAGGAACCATTCGGATCGACCAGCGCCATCACACAACGAAAAGCTGCCTGGCGCCGGCTTTCCGGCACATCGCGCAACTCCTGTAGTAGCTTGCGATTATTGTCAGCGTCGGTGGCATCGTCACCGGCATAGCGGGCAGAATGCACTCCCGGCGCGCCATTCAGACACTCAACAACCAGACCGGAATCATCCGCCAGGGTCAATTTTTTTGTATGTCTGGCAATTGCTTCCGCTTTTTTGCGGGCGTTGGCGGTAAAAGTATCACCATCTTCGACGACATCCGGGGCATCAGGGAAGAGATCAAGACCGAGCACCCGATAATCAGTCTCTTCAAGAAGACGGGAGATTTCCCGCAATTTTCCCCTGTTTTTTGTCGCGACAACAATATCGACCATTAGTCAGACAACGCCCCCTGCTGCAAGCGGGAGAGTTCAGCGCAACCGGTCAAGGCCTTATCACGCATGGCATCCATTTCAGAAATGCTGAAAGGGACCTCTTCGGCAGTTCCCTGAACCTCGACAAAACGGCCATCACCGGTAATAACAAAGTTCATATCGACATCGGCCGTTGAATCTTCACTGTAATCCAGGTCGAGCAGAGCGACGCCATCAGCAATGCCAACACTGACAGCCGCAACCGAGTCAATAATCGGATTTTTTTTGAGCAGGCCATCGGCCTGCAACCTGTTGATGGCCTGGCAAAGAGCAACGTAAGCGCCGGTAATCGAAGCGGTCCGGGTACCACCGTCAGCCTGCAGGACATCACAATCGATCTGCACTGAACGCTCACCGAGGACATTCAAGTCAATAACTGCGCGCAGGGAACGGCCAATCAGACGCTGAATCTCGTGCGTTCGGCCACCAACCTTGCCGCGAATTGATTCACGGGCTGTCCTCTGGTGGGTCGCCCGGGGCAGCATCGCATATTCGGCCGTGACCCACCCCTTCCCCTGACCACGCAGAAACGGCGGGACCGACTCTTCGACAGTCGCATTACACAAGACTTTGGTCTCACCAAAAGAGACCAGAACCGAACCTTCAGCATAGCGGGTAAAACCCAATTCAAAATGGACCGGACGCAGTTGGTCTGGTGTACGACCATCATTTCTTTTTTTACTGTCTGTTGCCACCTGCATTCTCCCTTGTAAGGCCCTTACCAAAACTTTCAAGGCCACTATAAAGTGCTTTAGCCAACTTCTTCTGGCCTTCTTCTTCACTGAGCATCATTTTGTCAGCTTGATTGGTCAAGTATCCCATTTCAATCAGAACCGTCGGTAAGTCGCCTTGTCCCAGTGGAAACAGGGGTGCTTCGGAAACAGCGTGTACATTAAGTCCGGCATCACGCAGGGCCGAAGAAAGACTTTTAGCCAATTTCAGGCTGTCTTTATCGTCAGTTTTCACCGTTTGCCCAGGAAGTGTTTCCGTGCGTCTTACATAAATATAGATACCCTGTGGCTTGTAATCGGCTGCCGACTGGGCATGCAGCAGAATCAGAGCATCAACATCAGGATGTGTCGCCGGTTTAAGCCGCTCCTCTGTCGTCAGACCATAGTCATCATCGCGTGAGAGGTAAATCGGGATCCCCAGTTGCATATCGATCAACCGTTGCAAGTGTTTGGCAACGGCTAAAGTGACATCTTTTTCCCTGGTCCCGTTAATACCGATGGAACCCGGATCCTGTCCGCCATGCCCGGGGTCAATCGCAACGGCCCGAAGGATCGGTCCTCCGGCCGGTTTTTTCTTGCGGAGAAGGAAAGAGAACAGGCGGTCAAGCGCTGAACCACCCTTTTCAACACTGCCGGAATTCGGATCGAGATTCCGATAAAAAATTCGTTCACCGACCAGGTCCGACAGATGCTTGGTCACAAACAGTTCCGATACCCGCAGACGACTATCAATAAATCGTGGCTTGTTTTTCAGC